>JACQTM010000082.1 GCA_016210825.1 Hyphomicrobiales bacterium | reverse complement strand
GCGCTAGGCGATGTCAGTTTGTGCTCAGTCACCGAACATTTTTGACGGTGATTAGCTCATTCGGTAAATGCCAAAACCGGCATTTGCCGCTACGTAAAAATCAACTCATGAAAACTGAGAGTCAGACCTGCAATTCTCGTTAATCGAAGTGAATGCATGCATCGACGCCATTCGTGCAGTATGAAACCATTCCAGTATGGAATTTACAGAGGGCAACAGCTCGATCGCGAGACCGCCGTGGAAGCAATGCCACGCTTGTAGATAGGGCTCCCGTACGGTGGTTAGGACCGGAATTCCCGCAGTTGCTGTATCGGTGATACACGACAACAAACCGCCATGTTCCGATTCAGCTCTGCCGAACTTGTTGATGATGATAAGATCTACGCGGGCGTCGATTGCGTCCCTGATGCAATGCGAGATTTCCGCAAGACCCCGCGGATCAAGTTTACACCCACGCGAATGCTTCCCGCGTTCTTGTGTAATGCGCGCCGTTTCGCCCGACCGGATATCTACGATGTTCAATCGCGCGCAGGGCTTATCCTCTTCGGCATCGGCCTCTTGTAGAACGCCGCCGATTTCAAATCCCCGCTCCCGCAAGTGCATTACAGTCTCACGTAGAGTTCGATTTATGTCGAATCCCGCCTCATACCGAATGGCGGCGATCAAAGGTGTGTCGTTCAAAGTTCAGTCTCTTTTTTGCTAATGCGACTTACACTCGGTGTTTTGAGCCCGATTGCGATGCACGCAGGGACAACGTCGGTCCGCCCGCAATTCAGCGCGCCGTCGAAAGTCGCGCCCGCAGCGCCTCTCGTTCCTCAGCCTGCTTACGAATCAACGCGCGCAATTCTCCCTCATACTTGTCCTCAAATGCCCGCCGCTCTTTGATTTGCTTGTCTTCCAGCGAACGGATTGTCGAACGATCCACGGGTCGCAATGCGATTGTCGGGATAGCCGCGAAGGGAGTGAGACCCCAGTTCGCGGATTCAGTACCCAGCTCCTGCGTAGGACTCGACGCATTTTGCGCCCGCGCGAGCTGCAACGCAGTCAGAATTGTGACGACGATGATGGCCGCAGTCGCAACGGATAATGCGGATTTGCTCGACATCGTTCTCTCCTCACCCATGTGCCTTGTTGATGCCGTGCGCGGCCCGATTGTGCTGGCGACACGATCGGGCCGCTGCCACAGTCAATGGTTATTTCTTTCCGTGTCGGACAGCCTGAGGAGCCAGTTTCCAGCGCCGTACAGAAATAGAAAGACGCCGCAGCCGGCGGGAATCAGCATCCATTCGGTGAGCGAAGGCCAATATTCGACATACCCAGCCCAGTATCCTTTGAAGAGTGGCACTTTCTGTCCCATGATCAGTAATTCGAGCCGCGAGAAGAAGATTCCCGTATTGAAGAGAGAAGCGGCCACGAACTGAACCAACGGTCGACGGCGAACTGAATCAAAGGCCATCATCGCAGTCGGCAGTGCCAAACCGGCCACGATCTCGATCCAGAAGAACGGCGATTGCAACTGCAGCCAGTTGGCTTCCAATCCTTCGAAATTGCTCCACAGCCCAGTGACGATCTGGCCGAAGCGTATAGCGATCACTGCGAGCAGAAGGACGAAGAAGAGACGAGGCAAGATCTCGTGGTAGAGCTCGTCCACGTTCGGAGCGCTTGTCTTGTCGCGCGGCAAGAGGCTTGTGAAGAACAGCATGAACGAGACCGCGGTCGTAAACCCGGTCAAGATGAAATACATTGGCATGACGTTGCTGTGCCAAGCCGGTCGCATCGCCATCATGCCGAACACCAGACCAAGCGTACCCGGCGCCAAAATACAGACGACGAATGAGATCCGGGCTATAAGATGGCTGAAGCGGCTATGCCAATCCCCAGTGTGGATCAGGTAGAATTTAACGAAAAGCAGCATAAGGTCGGTGGAATAGAGCACGCCCATCCACCACATTGGGGAGCGAATCTGCAGGCTAAACGGAAGCGCCCACAACATGCGGAACGGCCGCCCGATTTCCAGCGCCAGAATGGAAAATCCCGCGATCAGACAAATGATGGACAGGAACACCGCCCGCTTCGCGATCGGATAGAACACCCGTAGGCCGAAGACGCTATCGAGCGATGCGATAATCGATAGGCCTGACGACGTCAGCAGGAAGAACAGATAGAACGCGATAGGCGCGCCCCAGGCCATGTCGCTCGAAGTATTAAATGCCGAATGCCCTTCGGTAATCAGCATATAAAACACAAAGGCGAGACCGATGGCGCCCGACAGGGCGCCGCCTGCCATGAGAGCGATATCCATCTGTTCCGGCTTCTTGTTAAAATCGACGTAGCGTGCCAGCGCGTCGCTGTAGGTTGCGGTCGTCATAGCTCACTCCATCATGTTTTCGGATTGCGGACGCTGCGCGTCTCGGGAATGGCTGGCGATTCGCCGGCGAGGTAATAGACCTGCGGGCGATTGCCGGTCTGGTCGAGCAGACGCGTGCCGCGCTTTTCCGCGATCAGCTTGCGGACGTTGCTTTCCGGATTGTCGAGATCGCCGAAGAAACGCGCGGTGGGCGCGCAGGTGACTACGCAAGCTGGCGTAAAATCGCGCGTCGCGGGATCATTCGGATCGAGATCGGTGGTGCCTTCTGGCGCCTTGCTGATGCGATGGTAGCAGAAGGTGCATTTGGAGACGACGTTCTTCGGCTGAATGCCGACGCCATGCTTCGGATCCTGCACGTGCTCCGGCATCTTGTAGGGCGGATCCCATACTTTATCGCCGCTCGGCGGAAATACGTTACGGATATCGGGCTGTGTCTTCTGTTTTTCCTCGGCGTAGAAGCGCACGCCGTAGGGGCAGGCGATCATGCAGTATTTGCAGCCGATGCATTTTTCCCAGTCAATGAGAACTGCGCCGTTCTCGGCTTTGTAGGCCGCGCCGGTCGGACAGACCGCTACGCAGGACGGGTTCTCGCAATGCATACACGGTCGCGGCAGCCAAGAGAGCTTCCCGCTTGGATATTCACCTTCGCTGTAGAACAGAACATCCTGCCACATCTCGCCGGGCAGGCGACTGTTCTCCATCAGGCAAGCCGTCGTGCAAGCCTGGCAGCCGGTGCATTTTTCGAGGTCGATGACCATTCCCCAGCGGGCCATAGCTGCTGCTCCTTATGCCTGCGATTCGGTTTTCTCGACCGTCACCAGCGTCGAGTAGTTGCTGGTGAGGCCCGAGATCGGATCGGAAATGTTCGGGATAATGGCGCTCGCATTCTCTCCGCGGTCCTTTGCCCAGCGGCCGTGCGCCCAATGGCCAAAGCCGAATGGCAGGACAATCGTGTCGGGCCGCGCCGCAGGCGTAAGGTGGACGCGGACCTTTACCGAACCGAGTTCGGACTTGATGTGGACGAGATCGCCGTTCTTGATGCCGCGAGCCTTGGCGGGCTTGGGATGCATTTCCAGGAATGTCTGGTTGCGCCCGCCGGAAACCGGCTGATAGATGGAAATCGCCTGCGGAATATTCGCACTGCGGCCCTCCGCATGCATCGGCGTCTTCGGCGTCACCAGAAATAGATCGCCCTTGCCGGAATATCTCGGCTCAAGCCATTGCGGGAAGCCCACGCGCTCCTTCGGCACGCCAAGCTTGGCGTTGACGAAGTCGGCGTATTTTTCGAGATAGGACGAACGCAGCTCGAATTTGCCGGATTCGGTCTTGAACAGCCGCTTCTTGACGTCCTCGGGCGACATCGGCTTGCGATAGTCGACGCCGTCCCATTCGTAAAACTCGCCGGCAATCTGACGCCAGAGGTAGGGCTTTTTGTACCACACGCCCTTCTCAGCCCAGGTCTCGAAGCTGTTTACGCCGTTGTCGCCGGGATTTTTCTCGAACCCCTTGGCAAGCGCCCTGAGCACGTTATCGACATTGCCAACCTGCTTGTAATACTCGCCCATCTTGCCGTTGATGCGCTTGCCAATCTCGATCAGCGTATCGCCGAATACCTTGGTGTCATGGATCGGCTTCACCGCCGGCGTTCGCAGATTCGTCAATGGATATCCCTGGAACGGATATGTCGGCGTGTCTTGCCAGCGTTCGAGGTAGGTGTGATCGGGTACGACGATGTCGGCGAACATGGCGGTTTCGCCCGGGAACGGCGATGTGTCGATCACGAAGATGTCCTGCAGCGCCTTTTCCCACCGCGTGCAGTCCGGCGTCGAGAAGATGGGATTGGTCAGATAGAACATCAGCGTGTCGAGCTTGTATGGCTTTCCTTCCATGTGAAAGTCCGGAATACCCTGGATCATGTTCGACCACAGCGGACCTTCCGCCGTTTTCACGCGGTCGATGCGCGGCAGCTTTTTTGCCGCAGCCGCCTTGGCGATATCATCGACGTATTCGTCGACCTTCCAGGGTAGTGCGCCGTATGGCACGCCCATTTGGCTCATCAATCCGCCAACCGCATACATCGAGCCGACAAGCGCATTGAGCGCGTGGATGCTCAAGCCGTTATAGACGGCATTGGTGTGGGTCGTCGGGCCGCGTTCGAAGATAGCCATCGCCGGCCGCGTCGTCCCGAATTCGTGGGCGACCTTGACGATATCCTTCGCCGGGATAGTGGTGACTTTCGACGCCCATTCCGGGGTGCGATCCTTGACCTCGGCGTTCCACCATTCGACAAGGCCCTTGGTCCATCGTTCGGTGAACGTCGATTGGTCGACGGAAAAGCCACTTATGAAACGGTTGTTGCCGTCGTTGAAGTCGCCGACAAACTTTTTATCCCATAACCCTTCGGTTAGAATGACATGGGCGATGGCGAGTGCCAGCGCGCCGTCGGTTCCCGGCTTAACAAGCAGCAGGTGATCCGCCGCGGCGCCGGTCGTCGTCACACGGATGTCGACAACGGTGACCTTGGTCTTCGGCGACTTGGTCCGGATATGTCCCCATGTCTGCAAGTTGTTGTTGTAGGGGCGGAACGCTTCGAGATATGCAGCTCCAAAATTCAGCAAATAGTTGGTGTTGCGATAGTCGTAGGCGTTGTAGGAGTAATTTCCGTCCATCAATTGCTTCGCCCGCTTGCTGGCGTCCGAGCACATCGATGAATGACCGAGCGAGGCGTTCGGCGTTCCATAGAGCTTGCCGAAATTATCGGTCAGACCGGCATCGCTCGCTCCCCAGCCGCGGCCTGTGAGCAGTGCAAAGCGGTGTGATTCGCCTTTGTCGCGTAACCCATTGAGGCGTGCAGCGATGGTATTCAGCGCCTCATCCCAGGTGATGCGAACGAATCTTGGATCCTCGTTGCGTCCCTTTTTTGGGTTGGTGCGCTTCATCGGTCCAGTAAAACGATCCGGGTCGTAGAGGATGTAGGCGCCCAGATGTCCTTTCGGACATAGCTTGCCGTTCGAGATCGGGTGATCGAGCGTGCCGTAGATGGCATGCACCTTGCCGTTGGTCGTGTAGACGTCGATGCCGCAGCGCGCCGGACACTGATGGCAAACGTTTTTCGTAATTTTCGTTTCGGGCCGCGGCGCCTGCGCCAATGCCTCGCTCGGCGTCGGTTGCAGAACTTCACCCACCACGGAACCGACGACGCCTGCAGCGCCGGTCACGGCGGTCGCCTGCAAAAATCCGCGTCGGCTGGTTGTGAGATCGATCTTCCCCATCTTTCACCTCCACGCGATCTCGCCCTTTGCCGGTCGAGCCGCCATTGGTTTCATTAGTTTGGAGCTTGCGCTCCAGCCTTCAGCGACGCGAGCCCGCGCATCACGTTCATTGTCTTTTCGCAGTACGGACAGGACTGCTCGTCATCCGCGGGTACAAAGCTCTCGTCGCAGCCGACGCATCTGATAGCGCGACGTTTGACCAACGTTTCAGGAGCGTCGCCGAGTGTTCTGCCATCGCCCTCCGGCCATAGGCTCAATGCCTTGCTCGCGCACACGCGCTGACACAGGCCGCACGTAATGCAACCAGCTGCGTCAAATTCAAGTGAGATCGTTTCGCCATCTTCGTCACGGCGAAGAGCCCCGGTCGGACAGATGGCGGCGCACAGACCATTGAGTTCGCATCCGTCGGCGATCTTGATTGCAGGCACCATCGATGCGGGTATGGCGCGTTCGAGGTCGGCAGCAAGCGCTTCAATCCGATCGAGAATACGCTCGCGCCTTACCGGCGTTACCAAGCCTCGTCCGAAAACAACACGGCGCGACTCTGCAAGAGGATCGCGTGGCTCCACCGCCCCAACCAACCGGCGCAAGAACTCGCGCCGGCCGACATGCTTGTCGGGACGCAGCGCAGCCATGATCGGCTCTGCTCGGCTTATTGGCAGCTCTTTGCGTTCGACCGCAAGACCGTCGGCAAGCCGCCCGTCGATCGCGCCGAGCAATGCTCGCGACTCATCGAACGTGGATTGCCACGGCGCGTTGCAGCGGCCAACCGCGCAGTCGGAACACCACCCGCGATCCGCGAGAACAACGGTTGCTTCCGTTTCCTCAACGAAGTCGAGCAGATCGGGCGTCGTCAACCCACCAAGGCACGGCACCGTGACTGCGTTCGGATCGCGGTCGGCTGGCGCAACCCTGCGACATTCCAGAACAATGCGTTCGCCTGCAGCGTTCAATGGATAGGGTGTGCAACCCTCGACCATGAGCGCGCCAGTTGGGCATGCTGCAGCGCATAAACCGCAGCCGATGCATCCTTCAGTTTCGAGGGTGATAGACCATTGACCTCCGGTGAGCACACCGGCTGGGCAGGCTTCGCGGCAAAGGCCGCAGTTCACGCCTGGACGGCGCACGATCAGGCAGGATTCTGACGAAAAGACAATGGGATCGCCAGCCTTTAGCTGTCGAAACTCGGGCGCTCTGGTGGCAGCTTCGAACACTGGCGTCCCCCGCAGCGTCATTGCTTCCCTCAAGCTAAATTCAACGCGGAACGATCAGTACACTTTCACTGTTTTTAATTATCGCACTGCAATAAACGAGCGTACATTGATCTATCGCAATTCCCAGCAATGCATTTTCGACTTACGCAACTGATTGTGTGGTCTTACGATTAAGATCATACGTGATTGGATTATTCATCATTCAAGGAAGCTGGAACAAAGCTCGGGAGAAGATGATGCCCGTAAGCGATAAGCTGCCATCGGCCGCTGGAAAAGTTGCAAGCGAATATCCTGTAGTATGGCAAGCCTATGCGGCGCTTGGAAAAGCCGCGGCAGAAGCGGGGCCGCTTGATCAACACACGCGCCGTCTCGTGAAGCTCGCCTTGGCGATTGGGGCGTCGTCGGAAGGAGCGGTGCATTCGCACACGCGGCGTGGCATTGATGAAGGTTTATCGCCAAAGGAATTGAAGCAAGTAGCGCTCCTCGCGATCGCCACACTTGGCCTTCCGCAAGCCGTCCGAGCACTCACGTGGATTGAGGATGTTACAGATCCGAGCTGATTAAGGGCGGTGAGCAGCTAAAGACAAGCCGATCCGCGGTTTGGGAACACTCCAAGTTCGGGGACGGATCGACGGCCGGATTTGAAATTAAAATCTTTGATTCAGCGCAAGGCGTTTGTCTGGATAAATGATATTGGATTAAAAGGCTGAATTTACTCTGAGGTGCTTTAGCCTAACGGCCTTAACCGAACGGATAACGCTCCGGTTGGGGCCGCCGTTTTTTTTAATCCACATCGTTTTTGGCTCGTCTCGTTGTCATTGGTGCGGACGGCCGGACTCGAACCGGCACGGGGTATTT
>JACQTM010000088.1 GCA_016210825.1 Hyphomicrobiales bacterium | reverse complement strand
TGTTGAAGATGGTGGTCTTGCCCGCTCCGTTCGGACCGATCAGTGCGTGGATTTCCCCGGCCGACACGCTAAACGAAACGTCGTCGACGGCAGCGAGCCCACGAAAATGCTTGGAAACGTTACGTACCGCGAGTGACGCCGCGCCGCTCATGGTTTGCCTCCGCCATCGCGCCGTTGATCTAGGCCGAGCAGGCCACTGATCCATGGCCATAGGCCGGCGGGACGAAAAAGCACGATTCCCGCCACGCACAGGCCCCAGAAAAATTGTTTGATGCCATCCAGCTTGAACTCCTCGGTCAAATGTGTGAGCAGCTCGCCGAGCGGAGTAAGAATGAACGCGCCGAGTATCGGCCCAAACAGCGTGCCGACCCCGCCGACAACGGTTCCAAGGATTAGTTCGATCGACTTACCGGTGGAAAACGTCGTCTCGGGGAATAGGTTGTTGTAGTAAAAAGCGTACCAAACCCCGGCAATACCGGAGAGCCCCGAGGAGATCGCGACTGCGATCATCTTGTAGCGGAACAGATGAACACCGATCGCCTCGGCGGATTCCTGATCCTCGCGGATTGCCTGCCAATAAAGTCCAAGCTTGCTGTTGAGAAGCAGGCGGCAGAGTACGAGCGCGGCGCCAGTCAATGCCAGAATCACATAGTAGAACATGACCTGCGAGCCGCGCAGGTTGAGCAGATCGATGGTTTCGCGGTTCGAAACCGGTAGGAAGAAACCCTCGGTACCCCCGAGCCATCGAATGTGATCGACGATGATGTTGGTGAATTCAGCGAAAGCAATGGTCAATAGCGCGAAATAGACGCCGCGGATCGAAAAGCGAAAGCCGAGATAGCCAACCACCGAGCCGATCAGTACCGACGCCGCAACCGCAGCAAATACGCCGACCCACGGTCCAATGCCGAAATGGATGAACAGAGCTGCGCTGGTATAGGCGCCGACGCCGACGAACAATGCATGACCAAGCGATAATTGCCCGGCAAAGCCAATCATCAAGTTCCACGCCTGACCGACATAGGCGAAATAGAGCACGATGATGAGAACACTGAGCACGTAATCGCTGATGAAATACGGCGCGACGACGAGGATAAAGGCGCAAACAGCCAGCATCGCCAGACCGTGGATCGGAACCCCTCCGAACAACCGGCTCATTGCGTCGGTTTTCCGAGCAGGCCTTGCGGTCGAAGCAGCAACACCAGGATCAGCAGTGAAAAGCTGAACGCCGTCTTGAGCGACGGCTGCAGGATCACACCGGCCAATGCCTCGGAGGTTCCGATGAGGATTCCACCGAGCATTGCGCCCGGCAGGCTGCCCATACCACCGACGATGACGATGATGAATGCGAGTAGCGTATAGGCCGGCCCGAGATAAGGGTGCACATCAATCAGCAGCAGTAGAATGGCACCAGCCGCGCCAAGGCAGGCGCTGCCGATGGCGAAGGTCAGCGCGAACAGATGCCGCACGTTAAGTCCGACAACAAGCGCGCCCATGTAATTATCGCCACAGGCGCGGATCGCCTTTCCCGTGCGGGAGTAGCGGAAAAAAGCAAACAGCGCGCCGGCGACGATGAGCGCAGTAAGGCCCGCCAATAGTCGCACCTTGTCCACGATCAACGGGCCGATGCGGTACGAATCGTAGGCGTAGCTGACTTGGGCGCCTTGGGCATCGCCACCGAAGATCATGAGGCAGGCGCTAACCAATATGACGGCAACCGCCGCCATCAACAGAAATTGCATGTGGTCGGCAAGATGCGCGACAGGCCGAACCACGTAGTCCTGCAAGAGATAACCGAAACCGAACAACACAACCGCCACGAACGGAATGCTCATTAGGGGATCGATCCCGAGGTGACGGAACAGGACCAGCGTAATGAACATGCCAATCACCATGATCTCGCCGTGGGCAAAATTGACGATCCGGATGACGCCGAAAATGACTGAAAGTCCGAGCGCGCTCAGGCCGTAAATTAGGCCGGTCAACAGGCCGCTGACGGCGACGTTGATATAAATATCCACGGGCAATTGTTCGGTCCTGCGAAGCGTAGCAAAGCTCCGGCCGCAAACGCGGCCGGAGCAGGATCAGACTATGGAAAGTTTAGCCGCGCTTGTCGTAAGGCTTCATCGGCCACTCGGCTTTGGCATTGGACGCAGCCTTTGGCGCCACCGTCACTAGCTTACCGTCGCGATTCTGGATTGCCGAATTCTTCAGCTTGTCGTTCTGGCCCTTTTCATTGAATTGGATGCCAGGGCCGGTACTGACATTTTCGGTAATGTTGGTCTTGCGGATGGCATCCGCCAACGCTCTCGGATCCGCCGATCCGGCGCGCTTGAAGGCGTCAGCCGCCACCAGCAATGCCTCAAACGTGTAAATGTGGTTCGTGTTTAGATTAACATCCGGATGCGCTTTTTTGAGCGCAGCCTCCAACTGCTTGCTCAGTTTCTTGTTCGGGTCATACCAGGGCACGAAGCTGAGCGGACCATCGGACAGCTTGCCGAGGGTCTTGAGGTATTGATCCTCGTACCATCCCGGTCCCATGCTGAGCACTGCCATCGGCGACCAACGCTGCTTGACTAATTCACGGGTAAGCAGGATCGCATCGTTGAGACGGCTGACCACGAGCAGCGCTTCAGCGCCGGTCGCCTTTGCTTTTGCCACTTCGACGGAGAGATCGCGCGCTTTTGGATCATAAGAGATCGTATCAGCGATCTTGTAGGGCATATTGAACTTCGGCATCACCGCGTCGATGCCTTTCTGCATCGCGGTTCCAAACGTGTCATTCACATGCAGGAAAGCAACCGACTTTGGTGCTGAACCGCCGCTTTCGAATACCTCCTTTTGATTGGCAAAGGCATCGCCGAGAATCGTCGGGGCAGTTGGGAAATTGCGGAAGACAAACTTATAGCCCTGCTCGGTGATTGGCGGCGCCGCGGCGATGTTAATAACGAACGGAATGCCTTTCTGCTCGGCGACCTGCGCGATCGTCGTGGTCTGGCCGGAATCGAAGGCCCCGACCAGGAGCTGGGCACCTTCGTTGATCAGCTTTTCGGCCTGCGCGCGGGCGATCTGCGGATTGGATTCGGTGTCACCGTTCATAATCGTAAGATTCGGTAGGCCGAGATCCTTGAAGATGCCAGGCGCGATCTCAACGCCGCGCTGGCAATCTTGACCGATACCCGCCTGGACACCGGAACGCGGCAGGAGAACGCCGACCTTCAAGGCGCCACCTTGGGCACGCAGGATGTTGAACGGCGCCGTGCCGGCCAATAATCCGACGGCCCCAACCCCGGCAGTGAAGGTGCGGCGACTGATACGGCTGCCCGCGCGAGCGGGGCGTTTATGTAAATTTCGGCTCATTGCTATTCCTCCCTTGTCCTTATCACGGCCGGTAGACAGCCGGAGTTGCTCTATTCTTCTTATTCCTCAGCATCCAATGCAATGGATTGCACGGCGGCCTCGCCGCGACAATCCATACGTCGCAACCATGACATGGAGCAGATTGCACGCCACCGTGCCTTGACCATGCGCAGGCCATGCGGTCGCACGGGCCAATGGGAAATGAGTCCATGGCTGCTTCCCCGTTCGCAATATTGTTGACCATGACAACAGATGCGGTCAACACCAATATGGTCTTGAACGCGGGCGCGCAGTCGTGGCATGCCAGGGTCCAACGCCGCGGAAGGAACAAAAATGTCTGATCGAAAGCTCATGCGCAGCAGCAACCGTAGTGCCGAAATCGACGCACCGGCGGAAAAATCCCAGCGCACTCGGCGAAATGGCAGAAAGTTGCTCGATTTCGGCGTTCTCGAGAGCCATCTTGGCTATTTCATCAGACGCGCGCAGGTCTGGGTTTTTCAGGATTTTATCCGCGCGCTCGCGCGCGTCGACATCAGGCCGGCGCAATAC
>JACQTM010000087.1 GCA_016210825.1 Hyphomicrobiales bacterium | reverse complement strand
GTTTACGAAAACGTGGCGCAATGCGCCGGCGGCTCGGCGTCCACCACCGGCTTTCGCGACGGGCCGCCGCTCGTCACCGGCTCGCAAATCGGCGATTCCGGCACGGGCCTGCATCTCGGGCTTGGCATCGATAGCGCGCTTTACCAGCGCAATCGCACCGGCCGCGGGCAGAAGGTACTCGTCGCGATGCAGGACGGCGTGCTCAACCTTTGCCGCGTCAAGTTGCGCGACCAGCAGCGTATCGCGAAAGGGCCGCTCACAGAATACAGCCAGCACAGCGAGGGCATTCCGTTCGGGGTTTCTGTGCCGCGCGCCGGCAACGATTCCGGTGGCGGCCAGCCCGGCTGGATTCTCAAATGCAAAGGCTGGGAGAAGGATCCTGATGCCTACGTCTATTTCATCACGCAGGCGCCGGTCTGGGGCGCGATCTGCGACCAGATTGGGGAGCCAACCTGGAAAACCGATCCGGAATACGCCACGCCGAAGGCTCGGCTGCCGAAGCTGAAAGCCATCTTCGCGCGTATCGAGCAATGGACCATGACCAAGACCAAGTTCGAGGTCATGGAGATTTGCAACGCCGTCGATATCCCGGTCGGCCCAATCCTGTCGATGAAGGAGATCGCCGAGGAGCCGTCGCTGCGCAAGACCGGCACCGTGGTCGAGGTTGATCACCCGACGCGCGGCAAGTATCTGACCGTCGGAAATCCGATAAAACTGTCGGACAGTATTTCGCAAGTGAGGCGTTCGCCGTTGCTCGGCGAGCACACCGACGAAATTCTGAAAGACGTACTCGGCTTCGACAAGAAAGCAATCGCCGAGATCAAGAATTCCGGCGCGCTTAGCACCGCGGCGAAGGGCGGCGGAGGCGATTGATAGGTCGGTCATCGCTCGGTTTAGCCGGGCGATCCAGTATCCACTCACGACTGGTGATTACTGGATGCCCCGCTTTCGCGGGGCATGACGAGGCAGAAGAAGAAAAGCGGGAGAAGTACCAAAATGCGTATCGTCGTTCATGGCCAGCAGGCTTTCGGCAAGGCCGTGCTCGAAGCGCTGCTCAAGCGCGGCGACAACGTGGTCGCCGTCTATGCCGCGCCGGAAAAGGCTGGCCAGAAAGCCGATCCGCTGAAGGAAGCGGCGATTGCCGCGGGTCTGCCTATTCATCAGCCGGAGTCCTACCGCAAGCCGGAAGTCTGGGCGGAGTTCAAGGCGCTCAAGCCCGACCTGCAGGTGATGGCGTTCGTGACGCTGTTCGTTCCGGAAGACTTCCTCAACATTCCGACCAAGGGCTCGATCCAGTATCATCCGTCGCTCTTGCCTAAATATCGCGGACCAAGCGCGATAAACTGGCCAATTATTCAGGGCGACACGGAAACCGGCCTCTCGATCTTCTGGCCGGACAACGGGCTCGATACCGGCGATGTGCTGCTGCAGAAGAAAACCAAGATCAGTCCCGATGACTCGCTCGGCAGCGTCTATTTCGACCGCCTGTTTCCGATGGGTGTTGAGGCGATGCTGGAATCGGTGGACCTGGTGAAAGCAGGCAAGGCGCCACGTGTGAAGCAAGACCACGGCCTGGCAACCTACGAGGGCCGCTGCACCGCAGACAATGCCCGCATCGATTGGGGCAAGCCGTGGAAGCAGATCCACAACCTGATCCGCGGCTGCAATCCGGCACCCGGCGCCTGGACAACATTGAGCGGACAGAAGCTGCAGATTTTCGAATCGAAGCCGTTACCCGCGATCGATCCAAAGGGCATCGGCGGGAAGATGGGCGAGATCGCCGCCGTCGACGCCGACGGATTCACCGTGGTCTGTGCCGACGGCCGTATCAAGGTGCTGCGCGTCAAGACGGCCGAGGGGCCAAAAGTTTCAGCCGGGGAATTCGCCGCCACAACCAAACTCGCAATCGGTACGAGGTTCGCATGACGCCCGCCAGTCTGCAACGCAAGGAAGACGCCGCGATGCCTGCCTCGCAGCATCAAAATCCAAAATCTGACATTGCAATCGCGCAAGCCGCGAAGATGCGCCCAATCATCGACATCGCGCGCGAGAAGCTCGGCATCGGGCCCGAAAACCTCGAGCCTTACGGTCATTACAAGGCCAAGGTGTCGATGGACTATATCAAGTCGCTCAGAAATCGGCCGAACGGCAAGCTGATCCTGGTCTCGGCAATCACGCCAACGCCGGCGGGCGAGGGTAAGACCACGACCACGGTAGGCCTGACCGATGCGCTCAATCAGATCGGCAAGAAAGCGATGCTCTGTCTGCGCGAGCCCTCGCTCGGCCCGTGCTTCGGCGTCAAGGGCGGCGCTGCCGGCGGTGGTTACGCGCAAGTGGTGCCAATGGAGGACATTAATCTCCACTTCACCGGCGATTTCCACGCCATCGGCACCGCGAATAATCTTTTGTGCGCGCTGATCGACAACCACATTTACTGGGGTAATTCGCTCGGGATCGATCCTCGCCGCATCACGTGGCGTCGCGCGATTGACATGAACGAGCGCGCGCTGCGATCGATCGTATCCTCGCTCGGCGGCGTCGCCAACGGCTTCCCGCGCGAGGACGGCTTCGACATCACGGTCGCCTCGGAAGTGATGGCGATTTTCTGCCTTGCGAGCAGCGTCGACGACCTGAAAAAGCGGCTTGCCAACATCATCGTCGGCTATACGCGCGACAGAAAACCGGTGCGCGCCGGCGAGTTGAAGGCGCATGGGCCGATGACCGCATTGCTCAAAGACGCGCTCATGCCCAACTTGGTGCAGACGCTCGAAGGCACGCCGGCCTTCATCCATGGCGGCCCGTTCGCCAATATCGCGCACGGCTGTAACTCGGTGCTAGCGACGACGACGGCGCTCAAGCTGTGCGATTATGTGGTGACCGAAGCGGGCTTCGGCGCCGATCTCGGCGGCGAGAAGTTTTTCGACATCAAGTGCCGCAAGACCGGGCTCGCGCCCGATTGCATGGTGCTGGTCGCGACCATTCGCGCGCTGAAGATGCATGGCGGCGTCAAGAAAGAGGATTTGAAAACCGAAAACCTCAAAGCCCTCGAAGCCGGAATGGCGAACCTGCAGCGGCACGTTGAGAACGTACAGAAATTCGGGATCGTGCCGATCGTCTCCCTCAATCGCTTCAGCGCCGACACGCCGGCTGAAATCGAACTGGTGAAAAAGACCTGCGCCAAGCTTGGCGTCGAGGCGCTGATGGCCGATCACTGGGCGGAAGGCGGCAAGGGCGCGGCCAATGTCGCGCACGCTGTCGTCAAGGCGGTCGAGTCGGGCAAGAGCAAACTGAAGTATCTTTATCCCGATGAGATGCCGCTGTTGGAAAAGATCCGCACCATTGCCAAGGAAATCTACCGGGCGAAGGACATTTCCGCTGATAAGTCGGTGCGCGATCAGCTCGTGCAATTCGAGACCATGGGTTACGGCAAATTGCCGGTTTGCATCGCCAAGACGCAGTACAGCTTCACCACCAGCGCGGACACCAAAGGCGCGCCGAACGATCACATGGTCAATGTACGCGAGGTGCGGTTGTCGGCCGGTGCCGAGTTCATCGTGGCGATCTGCGGCGAGATCATGACCATGCCAGGCTTGCCGCGTGTGCCAGCCGCGGACTCCATCGACGTCAACGCCGAGGGCAAGATCGTCGGGCTGTTCTAGGCAAACACTGTCGTCCCGGCCAAGCGCCACGAAGTGGCGCGCGAGCCGGGACCCATAGCCATTGACTTATCGGGAAGCCACGGCGTATGGGTCCCCGCTTTCGCGGGGACGACGTGAATATCAAATCGCGCGAGCGTTCAAGCGATTGTCATTCGTCGCCGGTATGCTTCTGGCATATGCATTGCGCCGGCGATTAATCGGCAGCCAAACAGCCGGGCACTACTTCACGACGAGGCGAAAGATGATGAAATTTTACTATAGCGGAGCACCCAATCCCACGAAGGTTGCGTTATTCCTCGAAGAGGCAGGCCTGCCGTACGAACCCATCGCGGTCGACACCCGCAAGGGCGATCAGCACAAACCCGACTATCTTGCGATCAATCCGAACGCAAAGGTTCCGGCTATTGTCGACGGTGACGTGACCGTTTTCGACTCAAACGCCATCCTGCTCTATCTCGCTGAAAAGACTGGCAAGTTCCTCACCGAGAATACACCGAAAGCGCGCGCCGAACTCTTATCGTGGCTGATGTTCGTTGCCACCGGCGTCGGCCCCTATTCCGGCCAGTCCGTGCATTTCCGCCACTATGCGCCGGAGAAGCTCGCTTACGTGATCAACCGTTATGCCTTCGAGGCCCAGCGTCACTACGGCATTCTCGACGCGCGCCTCGGAAAGCGCCGCTACATGCTCGGTGACACCTACACGATCGTCGATATGGACGTGTGGGGATGGGCGCGGCTGATCCCGACGGTTCTCGGTGAGGAATTCTGGGCGAAATTTCCGAACCTGAAGCGGCTTGTCGATGAGATCACGGCGCGGCCCGCGGCGGCGCGCGCCATCGCGCTCAAAGACAAGCACAAGTTCAAGGCCGAGATGGACGATGAGGCGCGGCGCCACATGTTCCCGCACACCGTACAAAAGGTCGCTTGAAAGCGTTGGATTTTCCCTCTCTTGTGTCATTCGAGAGAGGGAAAATCTCTTCTATTCAATTATCCAGCATCGGTGCCACGCGCTGCGCCTCGGCGACGAGCGCGGCATTGAGCGGCGTCATCGGCTCGCGCTCCGGCACAACGAGACCCATGGTGTGGACGGCTTCCGGCTCCACGATTGGAATGGCGCGGATGGTCTGCGTCAGTCCGAGCGTTTCGGCGAGCTTCGCCGGCATCACGCTCGCCCAGCGGCCGGTGCGCACGTGGGCGAACAGCAGGATCATCGAATCGGATTCCAGCGTCGGCCGCGATTCGCCGCCGGCGCTTTTCAATAATCCGTCGATGATCCGCCGGTTCTGCATGTCGGGAGTGAGCAGGCAAAGCGGCACCCGCGCCACTTCCGCCCAAGTCACGGTATCGCGATTGCCCAGTGGCGCATCCGCCGAGGTGAGCAGCCGATAGCGCTCGCGGTAAAGCGGAATGGCGTTGACGTGCCCGAGCGGCTCGTTGTCGAGATAGGTAATGCCGGCATCGATCTCGAGATTTTCCAAGAGGCCAAGCACTTCGATCGAGGTTCGCGACCAAATCGTGAATTGCACGTTCGGGTGCCGCATGCGGAACGGCGTGGTTAGGCTCGCCACCATGGCGAGCGCGGTCGGGATCGCCGCGATGCGCAGCCGCCCGGTCAAGCCATGGCGCAACGCGTTGATGTCCTGGCGCATCGCGCGTGTGTCGCCGACGATCCGCCGCGCCCATTCGAGCACGCGTTCGCCTTCTGGCGTAAATCCGCGGAAGCGCGAGCCGCGGTTGACAAGAAGCACCCCCATCGATTCCTCGAGATGTTTCACAC
>JACQTM010000074.1 GCA_016210825.1 Hyphomicrobiales bacterium | reverse complement strand
GGGTTGTTTGGGTACGAAGATGGCGATTAGTATTCCGTTATGCCCGGCCTTGTGCCGGGCATCCACGTCTGGATGACTTCGAAATCATAAGACGTGGATGGCCGGGACGCGCTCGGCCATGACGTTTGAAAGGCACCCGTATGAATCCCCTCAACGGTGAACTCCGCAACGGACGCCACTATCTCCCCGTGCGCGTCTATTATGAGGACACGGATTTCACCGGCATCGTCTATCACGCCAATTACCTGCGCTACATGGAGCGCAGCCGCACCAACTACCTGCGCCTGCTCGGCGCCGATCACCGCGCATTGTTCGAAGCGACCGAGAAGGAAGCGCCCGGCTTCGCCTTCGTGGTGCGCTCGATGACGATCGAGTTTTTGAAACCGGGACGCATGGACGACGTGCTGACGGTGGTGACCCAGCCGAAAGAGGTCAAAGGCGCCTCGATCACCCTTTTCCAGCGGGTCATGCGCGGCGAAGAGACACTGGTCGAAGCTGATGTCCGCGTCGCCTTCATCTCCGGTGGACGCGCGCGACCGATCCCCAAACCCTTGCGCACGGCCATGAAGGCGGACCAGGAAAAGCTCGGCGGGCTAGACGGTTGAGTGTGGTAACACTTCCTTAACCACAATTGGCGCTGGTAAGTGCCTATAACGGCGGGTTCTGCGCCCAAGTTTGGCCAAGTTTCGCGAGGATTCCGTACCATCGGCGGTGGTGGACGGCACCTTGGTCTTCGCGAAATCCTCAGGGTTGTGGCGGAGCGCTTTTGGCGAGACCGCTGCGTATTCTTGTTTGGTCCTGCTACGGCACGCCGCCGCGGCGATTGGAGCCGGACAGCGAAGAGGACGTGCCCATGAATCCTGCCGACGTAGCGCAGTCGGCGCTGCCCCTATCCGGAGTGGACTTCTCGATCCTCGGTCTGTTCCTGACGGCGCATTGGGTCGTCAAGTCGGTCATGATCGGGCTTCTGATCTGCTCGATTTGGGTATGGGCGATCGTCATCGACAAGACGCTGCTTTATGCACGCACGCGGCGCGCCATGGACCGCTTCGAGCAAACCTTCTGGTCCGGGCAATCCCTCGAAGAGCTCTACCGCTCGCTCGCCCAGCGCCCGACGCATTCGATGGCCGCGCTCTTCGTCGCGGCGATGCGCGAATGGAAACGCAGTTTCGAGGGCCAGTCGCGATCCTTCGCCGGCCTGCAGATGCGCATCGAGAAGGTCATGGATGTCACTATCGCGCGCGAGGTCGATCGGCTGGAGCGGCGGCTCCTGGTGCTGGCGACGGTCGGTTCTGCCGGCCCCTTCATTGGCCTTTTCGGCACGGTGTGGGGTATCATGACAAGCTTTCAGTCGATCGCCGCCTCGAAGAACACATCGCTCGCAGTGGTGGCGCCAGGCATTGCCGAGGCGTTGTTTGCAACCGCAATCGGCCTTGTTGCCGCCATTCCGGCGACGATTTTCTACAACAAGTTCGTCGCCGAGGTGAACCGGCAGACCCAGCGGCTAGAGGGTTTTGCCGACGAGTTTGCCGCGATCCTGTCGCGGCAGATCGACGAACGCGCCTGAGGGTCCGGTCATGGCGATGAACGGCGCATTCGGCTCCACGGGCAAGCGGCGCCACCGGCGCCGCGCGGTGATGAGCGAGATCAACGTCACGCCGATGGTGGACGTCATGCTCGTTCTGCTCATCATTTTCATGGTGTCGGCGCCGCTGCTCACCGTTGGCGTGCCGATTGACTTGCCACAGACGCAGTCCAAGAGTCTGGACCTGGACAAGGAACCGCTTGCCGTTTCAGTGAATGAAAAAGGCCAGATTTTCCTGCAAAATTCTGAAGTCGGGGTCGACGAACTGGTGACCAAGCTTAAGGCGATCACGGAAGCGCGTGGCGGCTTCGACGAGCGCATTTATGTTCGCGGCGACCGAAAGGTGGATTACGGTACGGTGATGCGGGTCATGGGGCGGCTGTCGGCGGCGGGTTTCCGCCGCGTCGCGCTCGTGACGGAAGTCGAGCAGGGCTCCTGATGCCATGAAGACGGGTGTCGTCGTTTCTTCAGTTGGACACGCAGCCGCGCTGCTTTGGGGGTTGATCACCTTCAATGCGGCGCCGCTCGCGCCGTCGAAAATGGAATCGCTGCCCGTGGACCTCGTCACCACCAGCGAATTGTCCGAACTGACGGCCGGCAAGAGGGACGCACCGAAGCTCGAGAAGCGAAAACCCATCGTCGATAAGATCGGCGATCCCAAGGCAGTCAAGGATCCGGCGCCGAAAGTCGTCGAGAAAAAACCGGAGATCACGACCGATTCCACACCGCCCACACCGCCGCCGGCGCCGCCTGAGAAGGCCGAAAAAAAAGAAGAAAAGAAACTGCCGGAACCGAAATCCGATCCGATCGCCGAAGCCTTGAAGAAAGACGAAGCGAAGAAGAAAGCCGAGGCGAAGCCGCCCGCGCCGATGCCGCCGAAGCGGCCCGCGCCGCCACAGCCGAAATTCGACGCTGACAAGGTTGCGGCGCTGCTCGACAAGCGCGACCCGCAGCGTCACGCGGCGACTGGCACCGAGATCAATTCAGCGCCCTCGCTCGGCGCGGAGGCTGGTGAAGCCGCGAAGCTCTCGCAGACCGAGCTCGATGCGCTGCGTGCGCGTCTCATGCAATTGTGGAACCCGCCGGTCGGGATCCGCAATGCCCAGGATATGATTGTGCGCATCCGCGTGCGTTTCAGTCGGGACGGCAAGCTTGCCAGTCCGCCCTTGGTCCTCTCCAGCGGAAAGGGCGATCTGTTTAATTCGGCGCGAGACAGCGCCATTCGCGCCCTTTATCGAGGCCAACCCTTCGATATGCTCAAGCCCGAGCACTATGACGCCTGGCAGGATGTGGAGATTACGTTCGATCCGCGCGACATGTTCCGCGGCTGACTTGTCTCACGCATTGTGCTTCCTTGCCCCTGATGATTGAACGAATAAAGAAAATGACGATCAAGCAAGATTACTCGCGCCGCCGCGTGCTGGCGCTTGGCGCCGGCGCCACAGC
>JACQTM010000012.1 GCA_016210825.1 Hyphomicrobiales bacterium | reverse complement strand
TGACAGCGTGACGCTGGTTCGCTTATGAAAGCACACGCTCGAGAATTGCATTCGAGAGGGCCGTGCGGCCCTCGCTTTATTTCCGGCCACGCGATGCCTGATCCAACGCCCGAGACGATCGCGCTCGCGCGCCGCTCGCTGATTGCGCGCCTCTGGCGCGCCGCCGAGCAGCAGATGCGCGAGCTCGAGGAGCGCTTGGCAAAGACGCCTCGGCAGCCGGCCGAACGATTACGCGACGCGCGGCACCTCGCCGTGCTTGTTGTGACATTCCGGGAGCTGACCGCGCTCGATTCGCTGCATGACAGCGCCGCGCGCAAAACGAAATCGGCGCCCGTGGATGACGACGACACCATGCCCCGCAATATCGATGAGTTCCGCCGCGACCTTGCGCGACGCCTTGAAAGAATGCGAGCCGGAGCTGTTACCGATATTCCTGGCGCGCCTTCACTCGCATCAGGTTAAGCGGTTTTTCGATGACTGGAGCACCTTTGCGCATTCACATCAATTGCCGCCACTTACGGCGCAGGGCGGCGGCGACTGGACAACCTGGCTGCTGATCGGCGGGCGTGGCGCGGGCAAGACGCGCGCCGGCGCGCAATGGGTGCGCGGCATGGCACTCGGCATTCCGCCCTATGCCAGTCAGCCATGCGGACGTATCGCGCTTATCGGCGAGACCGAGCATGACGTGCGCGAGGTGATGATCGAGGGCGTCTCCGGCCTGCTCTCCGTGCACGGCCGATTGGATCGTCCGGAATGGCAACCGTCGCGCCGGCGCGTCGTCTGGCCGAACGGCGCGGTGGCGCAGGCGTTTTCCGCGGAAGAGCCGGGAAGCTTGCGCGGCCCGCAATTCGCCGCCGCCTGGGCTGACGAACTTGCCAAGTGGCGGCACGCGGATGCCGCCTTCGACATGCTGCAATTTGCGTTGCGTCTCGGCGCGCGCCCGCGCCAGGCGATCACGACGACGCCGCGCCCAATTGCACTGCTCAAGCGGCTGCTCGCCGATCCAAGGACGGCGGTGACGCGCGCGGCGACCCGCGCCAACGCGCTCAACCTCGCACCGGCGTTCCTGGATACCGTGGTGGCGCGATATGCCGGGACGCGGCTCGGTCGCCAAGAATTATTGGGCGAGATCATCGACAACCGCGCCGACGCGCTGTGGTCGCGCATGCTGATCGAGGCGTGCCGCGTCGATGCCGCACCTCCGCTGGTGCGCATCGTCGTCGCGGTCGATCCGCCCGCGTCGTCGGGCAAGGGCGCGGATGCCTGCGGCCTGGTCGCCGCCGGCCGCGCCGAGGATGCAACGATTTATGTCATCGCCGACGAAACGGCGTCGGGCTTATCACCCGCGGCGTGGAGCGCTAAAGCGATCGCGCTGTGGCGGCGCCTCGCGGCCGACGCGCTCGTCGTCGAGGTCAATCAGGGCGGCGACATGGTGCGCGCGGTGATGCACGAGACCGATCCGGCCGTCCCCGTCGTCGCCGTGCGCGCGCATCGCGGCAAGTGGCTGCGCGCCGAACCGGTCGCAGCCCTCTACGAGCAGGGCCGCGTCAAGCACGCGGGCACGTTTTCCGAGCTGGAAGACGAGATGTGCGATTTCGGCCTTGATGGATTGTCGTCGGGACGCTCGCCTGACCGGCTCGACGCGCTGGTGTGGGCAGTGACCGCGCTCAGCTTTGGTGCGAAGGACGGCCCGCGCGTGCGCGGGCTTTGATTCATCTCATCTTACTGTGGCATCGCGCGTGCTCATTCGCCAGCAGGATCGTCTCGCATGAGTAAATTCGAAAACGCTTGAGCAGAGCACCAGCGCAGGCGCTGGATGCGGCCGGATGCCTATCGCTGGGTGCGCCCCGACGCCTATCGCTTCATGCCGCCTGATGCGCCGCGTTACGAAGGCAAGGACGCGGTGAAATATTTCTGGCCGGAGGCTGAGACCGCCGACAGCTCGCCGTATGACGACGCAGAAGCCGCTACGCTTCAACGCGAACTTGACGCAATACGCCGCGATTTCGAAGCGCTGAAGCGCGCGTGGTGCGCGCAAAAGGCCGGCTTCAATCCCAGCCAGCCGCGCGACGAGCTTGGCAGGTGGACCGATACGGGCAGCGGGCAGGGGTCTCAGATTGCACAATTCGGTGATTCAGGTGGAAACGATGCGCCTGTTCTCTCAGATGCGACGCCCGATAATTTCTTCGAGCCGGGTGCTCAGCTCGCGGCGAATGAATCCCTAAACCAATATTCAGTCAATCTGCTCGAAGAGGAATTTGCGGGAGGCCATACCTATAGGGAACATATCGGCAAGAGCGATGAGTATTTGATGACGCGCGCCCGTGAAATGCAGCTAGATGCGAAGCTGAACTACGAGCGGTCCAGGCAGCTCCCGGAAGAAGGTATAAGGGCCGGTTCTTATTCATCACTGACGAAAGCAAATCGGCTCGTGAATTCGACCCTGGCACAGAACAAAGTCAAAGTTGATTTGGTGGCAAGCGGCGTGACTCCCGCTGCAACTCTGCGCGCTTCATTTGGATCTATAACTGGTAAGGAAGCCTATGCGCCGAGTCTTTACTCTACTCCCACGATGCGTGAAACTTATGGCGTCAAGGTTTTCATTCTCAGTGACCCAACATCGCAGAGGGGCTATCGCGTTCATACTTCGTATCCGACCAGGTATTAAAAGAACGTCATGCAAATTCCCAAAGAGCTTAAGGCGATGCTTGGTCGGCTGGATTCAAATGCCGAATACCTTATCGACTTTCCAGAGGAGCTGGTTTTCCGCGCTCTGCGCACATCGAATCCAATTCAGCGGGCAGTCGCTAAACGGTTTCTGGACGATCTTCTTAACAGCACTCCTTCCTATCAAGATCTGCAGAAAGTATGGTGGAGCGGGCCCGTCGAAATTATTTTCAAAGATGAAAACTACCTGCGCGATTTTTTTAAGTTGATGCGCGATCAGCTGGAAACGACGACATAAGGGACATACCTGGCGCGGTAATCTCTTTTCGTTTGAATTATGCAGCGCGGGACGTTGGCTCGACACGTCGCGCCCTAGATTCATATCCAAACGGTGGGTGCTTGCGTGGAACGGTAATAGTGACTGCGATGCCGAGACTTAAGATGGAGGTCTATACGCTGGAAACTGGCGTAAGCATGATCTTGGCTTGGAACAATGAAGAGGAATTCAATCAGGCCAAGGAATTCCTGAACGAATTACTCACCGGCGATGTTGGGCTATTTGCTCCTGAGCTCAACAAGCCACAGTTCTGCACCGTAGCGACACAGCAACAGCTTGAGGCACTTTTCGACTTTCGGCGACGGCAGCGCGAAACGCGACAGCGACTTTAAGTGATCCGCTTCAAGCGATTCTTCCCTTATCACACGGTCAGCAGCGTCGGGGCGCGGGCGGTGTTGATGATCGAAAACGGCGTCCTCGCGAAGCTGACGCCAAGATCGCGCGCAAGCTGCAGCGCCGCATCCGCGGAGCTGATGACCGGATCGCGTGATGCATCGGTGAAAAAATCGAGAACCGAGCGGGCCAGCGCCTCGGCGTGCGCCGCGCGCGCGGAATCGCCTCCCGCGGGCGCGGTCAGCGCGGCGAGTTTGTCGGCCGCGGCGGCAAGATCGGCACGCGCCGCTTCGATTACGGCATTCGACTGGAAATCGCCGTCGGAGATGTAGCTCGCGCGCGCAATGCCGAGACTTGCGGCGGTGATGGGCGCGCCATCGGGCGCGGGCTTAGCGCCGATCGCGGCGTTCGCCTGCGGGATTTCGGTTTTAAGGGTCACGGCATCGATCCTTTCACGGATGGAATCGTATTCCTTCGCGAGCGCAAAGCGCCGCGTGTTCAGCCTGCCGACAAGCGTCGTCGCGGTCAGGCCGATGCTTGCCAGCTCGGTGGCATCGGCGGTGCCGCCGATGACGATGCTGTTGATGGAGGTGGCATCGAGACGCAGCCGGCCGTCGGACGTCAGGCTCGCCTTCACCTTCAGGCCCGGTGTGCCGTTGATCGCGTCGATGAAGTCCTCGATGCGGTTGGCGGCGGCGTGGGTATAGACCGCGGTCTTCTCGCCGTCGCTTACGGTAATGATCTTACCCGAGGCAATGCCGAATTCTGGGACGG
>JACQTM010000075.1 GCA_016210825.1 Hyphomicrobiales bacterium | reverse complement strand
GTTGATGGATACCATGGATCATCGCACTGATCTCGGTGTGGTCGATGCCGATTTCGTCCATTTATTTGCGTCGTGGTTCAACCGCGGCTTTCTGGTGCTGCGGCGAATCGACTGGGCGACGCCGGCGAACATCCTTGAGAAGATCATCCGTCACGAGGCCGTGCACAAGATCGGTAGTTGGGACGATCTGCGTAGGCGCATCGATCCGCCGGATCGCCGCTGCTACGCCTTTTTCCATCCCGCGCTCGTGGATGAGCCGTTGATTTTTGTCGAGGTCGCGCTCGTGCGCGAGATCACAAGTTCGATCGAGCCGATCCTTGCGGACAAACGCGAGCCGCTCGATCCCGAGCGGGCGGGGACCGCGGTCTTCTATTCCATCTCCAATTGTCAGCACGGCCTTGCCGGGGTCACGTTCGGTCATTTTCTCATCAAACAAGTGGTCGAGGAAATTTCCCGGGATATCCCCCGGCTTTCAACGTTTGTGACACTCTCGCCGGCGCCGGGCTTTGCCGAATGGTTACGCCGCGAGCGTATCGCTGAAACGCCTCGGGCGTTGACCGAAGACGATCGCGCTGCGTTGGCCGGCCTTGACGAGGCGCGCTGGTGGGAGGTTCCGGAAAAATACGCGGTAATCGAGCAGCCGATGATGCGGGCGGCGGCGTGGTATTTTCTCTATGCTCGTAATTCACGCGGCACGCCTGTTGATTCCGTGGCGCGTTTTCATCTCGGTAACGGCGCCCGGCTCGAGCAGCTCAACTGGCTCGCCGATACCTCTGAAAAAGCCCTCCAGCAGTCGCATGGGTTGATGGTCAACTATCTCTACGATCTCGAGGACATCGAGAAGAACCACGAAGCCTACGCGGCAAATCGCACGATCGCGGCATCCAATGCGGTAAAGCGTCTCGTGCGCGGCGCCCCGAGCGAAATAGTTCCGCTCGCGGGATAGTACGGCGAGCGCATTTTTTTCCGAAAGGCGCTACGATTCGCCGCTGGACCCGCGTAAAAATCAGAATCCATAGCATCATCTGATTCCACTTGACCGGATCATGTTCTAGTGTCGGCAAATCAGCGGACGGGCGCGCGTAATGGACGGCAATCTCTTCGATCTCATATCGCGCCGCATCAAATCGCCGTCGAAGGTGTTTCTCGATACTGAGGCCGGCGTTCGCATGACCTATGCGGACATGCTGACGCGTTCGGCGCAACTTGCGAATGCGTTGGTGCTAAATGGCGTCGAACCCGGCGACCGTGTTGCAGTGCAGGTGGAAAAAACGCCTGAATGCCTGCTGCTGTATCTGGCTACCTTGCGTGCGGGCGCCGTCTATCTGCCGCTCAACACCGCCTATACGCTGGCGGAACTCGACTATTTCCTTGCCGACGCCGAGCCGAAATTGGTCGTCTGCGATCCGGCGCGGCGCGAGGGCATTGCCGACATCGCCAAGCGACGCGGCGTTCATGCGGTCGAGACTTTGGACTCAGACGGCAAGGGCAGCCTGACGCAGATAGCGGCAAAGGCACCCAAGGACTTCGCCGACGTGCCGCGCGCGCCGGACGACCTCGCGGCTATTCTCTATACCTCGGGCACGACCGGGCGCTCGAAGGGTGCGATGCTCAGCCACCGCAATCTCGCCTCGAACGCGCAAGTGCTCGCTGAATATTGGCGGTTCACTGATAACGACGTATTGCTCCACGTCCTGCCGATCTATCACACCCACGGCCTGTTCGTGGCCTGCAATACGCTGATGCTCGCAGGCGGCGCGATGCTGTTCCGGCCGAAATTCGACGCCGACGACGTCATGCGGTTATTGCCGCAGGCGACCTCGATGATGGGGGTGCCGACATTCTATACGCGGCTGTTGCGGCATCCGAAGCTGACGCAAACGGCATGCGCGCACATGCGGCTGTTTACTTCAGGCTCCGCGCCACTGCTCGCGGAAACCCATCGCGAATTCAAGGCAAAGACCGGGCACGCCATTCTCGAGCGTTACGGCATGACCGAGACCGGCATGAATACCTCCAACCCCTATGACGGCGAACGCATCGCCGGCACGGTGGGTTATCCGCTTCCGGGTGTTGCATTACGCGTCACCGATGGCGAAACGGGAAAAATTTTGCCGCAAGGCGAAGTCGGAATCATTGAGGTCAAGGGCGAGAATGTCTTCTCCGGCTATTGGCGTCTGCCGGAACGGACGAAGACTGAGTTTCGCGCCGACGGTTTCTTTATCACCGGCGATGTCGGCAAGATCGACACGCGCGGCTATGTGCACATTGTCGGGCGGGAAAAGGATCTGATCATCACCGGCGGGTTCAACGTCTATCCGAAGGAAGTGGAAATCGAGATCGATGCACTGCCCGGCGTCGTCGAATGTGCGGTGATTGGCTGCCCGCATCCGGATTTCGGCGAAGGCGTCACCGCGGTGGTGGTCAAGAGCGCGGGCGCAACAATCTGCGAACAGGACGTGCTTGCGGCGCTCGACGGCCGGCTCGCCAAGTTCAAGCTGCCCAAGCGCGTGATATTCATCGATGACCTGCCGCGCAACAGCATGGGCAAGGTGCAAAAAAACATACTGCGGGAACAGAACGCCAAATTGTACACTTGAGTTCGTCGCCCCCTCTTGCATGACGAAGCGCCGAACGCCACTTGGGCGGTTGTGAGTCTTAATCCATCGTTCAGCGTCCGCATGTCATCCATCATTTCCGTCCGCGACCTCTCAAAAACCTACGCCTCCGGTTTCCAGGCGCTGAAAAGCATCGACCTTGACATTCGCCGTGGTGAAATATTCGCCCTGCTTGGTCCGAACGGCGCCGGCAAAACGACACTGATCAGCATCGTTTGCGGCATCGTCAATCCATCCGAAGGCGCGGTGATGGTTGACGGTCATGATATTGTCACCGACTACCGCGCTGCCCGCGCGATGATCGGCCTCGTGCCGCAGGAATTGACCACCGACGCGTTCGAGACGGTTTGGGCGACGGTGTCCTTCAGCCGCGGGCTGTTCGGCAAGAAGAAGAACCCCGCGCATATCGCGAAGGTGCTCAAGGACCTCTCCCTGCTGGACAAGAAGGACGACATGATCCGCACCCTGTCCGGCGGCATGAAGCGCCGCGTGCTGATCGCCAAGGCGTTGTCGCACGAGCCGCGGATTCTCTTCCTCGACGAGCCGACGGCCGGCGTCGATGTGGAGTTGCGAAAAGACATGTGGGACATCGTGCGCTCACTGCGCGCCTCGGGCGTGACCATCATTCTGACCACCCATTACATCGAGGAAGCCGAGGAGATGGCCGACAGGATCGGCATCATCAATAACGGCGAGATCATCCTGGTCGAGGACAAGGCGGAGCTGATGCGCAAGCTCGGCCAGAAGCAGCTGAAACTCGAGTTGAAAAAGAAACTCGACGCGGTACCGGGCGAACTCG
Source organism: Hyphomicrobiales bacterium (assembly GCA_016210825.1). Lineage (GTDB taxonomy): Bacteria > Pseudomonadota > Alphaproteobacteria > Rhizobiales > Xanthobacteraceae > JACQTM01. The sequence goes on along the minus strand of JACQTM010000075.1, from coordinate 3,439 downwards.
CCGCGCATCGCCTAACGCTCAATGGCGATGGCAGCGAGCTGATTTACACCTATGACACCCAAGGCGAGCGCACCGGCATCACCGCTTTACTCGACGATCTCAATCGCACCGGAATCGGGTTCCGCGATCTGCACACGACGCAAAGCTCGCTGGAGGACATCTTCGTCGGCTTGGTGAGACAGGGAAAATGAATCTTCGGGCTGTTAATGCGATTTATACCTTCGAAATGGCGCGCACCGGGCGCACGCTGATGCAAAGTATCGTCTCCCCGGTGCTGTCGACGTCGCTTTACTTTGTCGTCTTCGGCGCCGCGATCGGCTCGCGCATCACCGAGATCGAGGGCGTGAGCTACGGCTCCTTCATCGTGCCGGGCCTGATCATGATGATGCTGTTGACACAGAGCGTCGCCAACGCGTCGTTCGGCATCTACTTTCCGCGATTCACCGGCACAATCTACGAACTGTTGTCGGCGCCGGTATCGTTCTACGAGATCGTGCTCGGCTATGTCGGCGCGGCGGCAACGAAATCGATCGTCTTGGGCCTGATCATTCTCGCCACGTCAGGCTTGTTCGTACCGCTGCAGATCGCGCATCCGGCGTGGATGCTGGCATTCCTGGTGCTGACTGCCGTGACCTTCAGCCTGCTCGGCTTCATCATCGGCATCTGGGCCGATGGTTTCGAGAAGCTGCAAATCGTGCCGCTGCTGGTGATTACGCCGTTGACCTTCCTCGGCGGTTCTTTCTATTCGATTAGCGTGTTGCCGCCGCTCTGGCAGACCGTCACCCTGTTCAATCCGGTGGTCTATTTGATCAGCGGCTTCCGCTGGGCGTTCTTCGAAATCGCCGATGTCAGCGTCGCCGTCAGCCTCGGCATGACGATGCTATTCCTCGTCACTTGCCTTGCAACCGTGTGGTGGATTTTCCGGACTGGATATCGGCTCAAAAATTAGTTTGGCGATACCGGTCGAATAACGGCAAGCGGTGACGACCACCGCTTGCCAAATCTGGTGACCTTAAATCCGCGTTATTTCTTGACGCACTTCTTGGTCTTGTCGTCCATCTTCTCGTCCGGCTTGCACTTCTCGTGAGCGGCTTGGACGGATTCGGGCTCAACCATGGCGGCGAGCACGGGGGCCGCCTTGGCTACGACGAACGTTGCAATCAACGCGATCAAAAGTACTCGCATGGTCCACCTTTGTTTGTTGGACGCCCGGAGTATCGGGACGCCGGGCAACCGTCGGATCGTCCGACAGCGCCTAAACTATGAGCAGGATTTTTGATCCTGACAAGCCGGACTGTGATCTGTCATGATTGCGTCTTATAGGTCGTGGGGTGGTTTGCCCACCGCAGTGAAGCGAGAGCGTGAAATCTCTGTCGCTTTGCCAAGCCAGTGACTGCCCGTATCGCATCGCAAAAGACCATTATTCAATGGCCACGCGATCCCTCACGCCTTTCCGTAAACCGGCACGATGGCGCCACGTGCAGCTTGGTTGTCCGGCGAGGCAAGAAACAAAATCGTCCGCGCCACGTTTTCGACCTTCGGCCAATTCGCGTGGTCGGCCTTCGGCATCGCCGCGCGGTTTGCCGGCGTGTCCATGATCGAGGGTGCGACGGCATTGACCAAAATGCCGTCTTTCGCGACTTCTTCCGCTAGCGCAGCGGTGAGTGCGGCAACACCGGCCTTGCTGGCGGCATATGCCGTCATCCCCGCGCCCTGCCGCCATTCGATCGCGGGACGCGCCGCCACGTTGACGATGCGCCCGCCATCCTTGCCGCGTGTGATTGCATTGACCGCCGCGCGGCAGCACAGAAAGCAGGACACCAGATTGGTATCGAGTTGCTGCATGAGCGTGACTTTCGCGGTCTTCGTCAGCGGGTCGGCGGTAAAGCCACCGGCAACATGGATCGAGGCCCACAACGGGGAAATGGCGCCAAATAGATCGGCGACGTGCTTCTCGTCCGTGAGCTCGACGTTGGGATAGAGCTTTACTCCTGGATTGCCACGATACGGGAATGATTTTGCCGCCGCCTCGCTGCGATGAGGGACATGGCAAGTCGCGCCGTGCTCCAGCAGGGCGCCAACGAGTGCGGTACCGAGCGCGCCGGTCCCACCAGTGACGACGACGTGGCGGTTGGAAAAATCCATCAACATTGCCCTAACTTCCTCTCCCATAAACGGGGAGAGAGGGATTTCAGCCACGGCAGCGCTTGGCGCGGGTCGGCAGCACCTGGAACTCGATCCAGTTGGCAACCTCGCCGGTGCGTAGCTTTTTATCGAGCACGTTTTTGCTGATGCCGTGCCGCCAGGCGAGCCGCTTGTTTTCCGGCTCGCGGTCGAGCGCGTCGAGGTCGCTCCAGAAGCTCTTTAAGTCCGCTTCGTCGGTGAAAAAGCCCTCGCCGATTAGTCTCATGCCGATGCGCCGCGTGATCGCGGCAAGCTCGCGCAGCGGATATTCAGGATGATACTGCACGCCCCATGCCACCGCGCCGTTGACATGGATCTCGGCGCTCTGCACGTCGGAAACTTCGTTGCTGGCGAGCACGGTAGTTCCCGGCGCGAACGTCTCAACCTCGTCGAGATGCACGGTGGGAGCGTTGAAGACCTCGGGTTTGCCGGCATACATCGGATGCTTGCGCCCGGCCTCGGTGAGCTTGATACGGCGCCCGAAGCCAAGCTCGCGGCCTTTGGGATTACGGCGCACGCTACCGCCGGCGGCGACGGTCAGAATCTGCAAGCCCCAGCAGCTGCCAAAGATCGGGGTGCCGACGGCAAGCACCGCGCGCGTCAATTCGATTTGCTGGGTGACAGCGAGGGAGGTGTCATAGATGTGCAAGGCCGAACCGGTGATTGTGACACCGTCATAGCTCTCAAGTGCCGTGCCGTCGGGCAGGTTCACGCCGGGATCGCCGGCGAGGCAAATATCGACCACCGCGCGGGGGAGGAGTTCCTGGAGTAAATCAGCGAAACCCTGGCTTGCTACGGTACCGCCGGCGGCAACATGCTCCGCGCGCGTTTGCGGCGAATTTCCCTCGATCACGAGCAGGCGGGGCGCGGACATTGGCACTACGAGCAGGATATTGGCGACCTAAATGGTCAAACCAAGGCAGTATGCAACGTGGTGGGTTAATTATCACTTGGCAACCGGCCACGGCTTGAAGAATTGTTGAGTCAGCCCGGCAAGCGGCGCAATGCTGTCAGTTTGGGGGAATCAGCCGGCATGGCCGACTTCGACATTGCCATCATCGGCGGCGGCATCAACGGCGCAGGGATCGCGCGCGACGCCGCCGGCCGCGGTTTGCGCGTACTTCTCGTCGAGCAGAACGACCTCGCCTCCGGCACCTCGTCGGCGTCGACCAAGCTCATTCACGGCGGTTTGCGCTATCTCGAACATGGCGCATTAGGGCTTGTGCGTAAGGCGCTCGCCGAGCGCGAGCTGCTC
>JACQTM010000009.1 GCA_016210825.1 Hyphomicrobiales bacterium | reverse complement strand
GCCTCCGCTGATTCGTGATAAAAAAACTGAATCAGCAAACTCTTGCCGTGGCGAGTGGTTTTTCCGCAGACTGCTAGAAGACGCCTTGCCGTTGAGCGGGGATAATCTGGAATATATTCCTATTTCCTTTCGGCGTCAAGGCCGCGCTCAGGCGGTACGCGGAAGCTCGCTATTGCTGCTGTTGCTGCTTCTTGCTCTTGCGCTCGGGCTGCGCGCTCTTGGTACTTGCCGCAGGAGCCGCTGGATTGCGATAGCAGTGTCCGTTGTCGCTGCGCGCGGACACCATGCATTGCTCGAACGTGTCGAAGCCGCAATCCTTGCCACCAGGCAGCGCGGCGCACCATGCACCAGCTTGAGCCGGTAAGCGCGCATCAATCGCCAGCAGCACGAGGCCGATCAAGACACCAGTCGCGAGTGATCGCATTTTTCCCCTCCCCCGCACGAATTCCGCTCCGTCAGCTAACACCTTCAGCGTCGCTCGCCGTAAGCGTGTTAAGTGCCAGCGCACGCAATCAGGAATTTGGCCGGTCGCTTCGGCAGGATTGCGCGGGAGCCGGCCCGCTGCGCCAATCAACGTCGCAGACGCTGCAGCTTGCGAGCGCGAGACCCGTGGCGACGATGGCGACAATGAGCGAAAGCATTTTCATGATCACCACGATACTCTCGCGATGTACGTACCACCAGGGTATGATGAGTTTAGGTCGAATTACGTATCCCGTCATTGCCGGACTTGATCCGGCAATCAATCCTTATTCGATCAATGATGGATACCCGGGCCTTCGCCCGCCGAAGGACTACAGCCCGCAGGCGGGTCGAGCCCGGGCATGACGAATTCACTTCTCAGTCGTTGGCCTTGAAGAGCCGCAATCACTCCGCCGGCTTGGCTTCTTCCGGCGACGCAGCCGCCGCCCCGGGCGCTGGCTTCGCCCGGCGTTCGACGAGCCGCACCGACCAGATCGACCCCTCGTAGAGAATGAGCAGCGGCACGGCGAGCGACAATTGACTGATCACGTCGGGCGGCGTGAGCACGGCCGCGAGGATGAAGGCGCCGACGACGAAATAGCGCCGCTTCTCGCGCAGCTGTTGCGAGGTGATGATGCCGACGCGGCCGAGCAGCGTGAGGATCACTGGCAGCTGGAAGGCAACGCCGAAGGCCAGCACCAGCGCCATCATCAGCGAAAGGTACTCGCCGACCTTGGGCAAGAGCGCGATCTCCGCTTGGCCCAATCCCGGCTCCTGCTGCATGCCGAGCGAGAAGCGCACCAAGAGCGGCATCACCAGGAAATAGACCATCATCGCACCGAGCGCGAAGAAAAACGGCGTGGCGATGAGATAGGGCAGAAAAGCGCGGCGCTCGTTGCGATAGAGGCCGGGCGCGACGAACATGTAGATCTGACCGGCGATCACCGGAAACGCCAGGAACGCCGCCCCGAACATTGCGAGCTTGAGCTGGGTAATGAAATATTCGAGCAGCGCCGTATAAATAAATTTCGAATTTTCCGGACCTGCGACGATCACGAACGGCCAGACCAGGATGTTGTAGATCTGCTTCGCGAAGACAAAGCACAAGCCGAACATCACCGCGAACGCAATCACCGCCTTGATCAATCGCGAGCGCAACTCGATCAGATGCTCGATCAGCGGCGCCTTGCTCGCCTCGATGTCGTCGAGATCCTTCTTGTCGCGGTCGCTCATGCCGCTCCGCTCTCCTTGCGGTCAGCCGCCGTTAGTGCGGCTTCGGCCGGTTGCGCGGCCGCCGGTTCGGTTGCCGGGGCGGTTTCGGGAGAAGATGCCGGCGACGTATCGGTGGACGTCGGTTTCTCGGGCGCGCCCTCGACGGCGTCCTGCATCGCCTTGCGCGCGGTCTCCAGCGGATCGTCGAAGCCGAATTGCGCCGACTTCGCCGCGTCGTCGAATTGCTTCTTGAGATCGGCGACTTCGGCTTCGCGCATCGCTTCCTGGAACTGGCCCTGGAAATCGGAGGCCATGCGCCGCACCTTGCCCATCCACTGGCCGAGCGTGCGCAGAACCGTGGGCAATTCCTTCGGACCGATCGCGATCAGCGCGACGATGCCGATGATGACAAGTTCGCCCCAACCGATGTCGAACATGAAAGTCTTTTACTCCAAGAAGCGCCGGCCCTCGACCACGATCAGTCAAAGCTGAATGGCGATCGCGGTCTCGATTCTTGATTGGGCATGATCTTTTCCAACCTTCCTTCGCCCGCCGAAGCGGGCTTCGCGAAGGCGGGAAACCGGTTTCCACCCTCGGGTCGAGCCCGAGGGCAAGCTTATTTGGGATCATGCTCCGGCGCGTTTAGCCGGTCTTGCGGGTCTCGGCCGTGCTCGCGCTCGTCGCGTTGCCGACGGGCGGCTGATGATCGATCGTCTTGGATGAATCGGTTTTGGCCTCGGCCTTCTCGTCGTCGGACATGCCTTTCTTGAAGGCCTTGATGCCCTGCGCCATGTCGCCCATCAGCTCGGAAATCTTACCGCGCCCGAACAGAAGCAGGACGACGACGATCACGACGATCCAGTGCCAAATGCTAAAGGAACCCATACCTTGTCCTCCGCGGCGACGGGCGGCGTTCTTCGTCCCGTCTCGGTGCTTGCCCGGAAGCTAGGCTCCAGGGGCGGCAAAAACAAGGACTTCCCGCCGGTTAGGCTAACGTGGCGCAGCGCGATGTTTAGCCCTTTTCGACACGTTCGGGCGGTGGCGCGAGGCCGAAATCGAGATCGCCCGGCTCCAGCGGGTCTTCATCGTCGCGCAAGGCCGGATCGTCGGAGGGAACTGGCACGGTGAAGCCCGCCGGCAGCCGCGCGTCGAGCAGGCCGGAGCCCTTCAATTCGTCAAGACCAGGCAGATCGTTGAGCGACTCCAGCCCAAAATGCGACAGGAAGGTTTCCGTGGTGCCATAGGTGATCGGCCGACCGGGCGCCTTGCGCCGGCCACGCGGGCGGATCCACCCGGTCTCGAGCAGCACGTCGATCGTCCCCCGCGACATCATTACGCCGCGCACCTCCTCGATCTCCATGCGCGTCACCGGCTGGTGATAGGCGATCACCGCGAGCGTCTCGATGCCGGCGCGCGAAAGTTTGCGCGGCTGCACCGCCTCGTGGGTCATCAACCAGGCGAGGTCGCTTGCGGTGCGGAACGTCCATTTGCCGGCCACACGCACGAGATTGACGCCGCGCGTTGCATATTCCACCTGCAAGCGCTTGAGCGCATCCGCCACGTCCACGCCCGCCGGCAGCCGGTGCGCCAGCGTCTTCTCATCCAGCGGCTCGGCGGAGGCGAACAGTAACGCTTCAAGCAAACGCAATTCCTCCGGACGTCCCTCCGGTTCGGTATCGGGAGCGATCAAGCGCCTCTCGGCGGCTCGCGCCATAGTGCAGCCTCCTGCTAGTCGTTCTTGGCGCCGGGAGCCGGCGCACCTTTTGACTTCGCCGCAACGCTGTCGGTGTGCTTGCGGACATAGATCGGCGCGAACGCCGTATGCTGATGCATGTCGAGAACGCCTTCGCGGACCATTTCCAGCGTTGCCGCGAAGCTCGATGCCATCACCGTCGCCGCATGCGCCGGTTCGACCACATAGGCGATCAGATATTCATCGAGACAGGTCCAATCCACCGCCGCGCCGATCAGTTTTTCCAGAGCGGCACGCGCTTCGGCGAGCGACCATACCGTGCGCTGCGGGACACGCACGTTGCCAAGCGCTTTTTTCTGCCGCTGCAGCGCATAGGCCGAAAGCAAATCATATAGCGTTGCGGTCCATAGCGGATGTTTGATTTCCGCGATCGCTTCCGGATTGCCGCGATGGAAAATCTCGCGGCTGAGCTGCGGCAGCGCCAGCAATTTCCCGGCGACTTCGCGGAACGCTTCCAGGCGCTTGAGGCGGTAGGCGAGCGCGGTCGCCAAGTCCTCGGCGCTCTGGCCTTCCGGCGCATTGAGATCGGGCAGCAGCAGCCGCGATTTCAGATAGGCGAGCCACGCCGCCATCACAAGGTAGTCGGCGGCAAGCTCGAGCCGCAGCTTCCGCGCCGCTTCGATAAAAGCGAGGAATTGGTCGGCGAGCGCGAGGATCGAAATCTTCGCAAGATCGACCTTCTGCTGCCGCGCCAACATCAGCAGCAAATCGAGCGGCCCCTCGAAACCCTCGACATCGACCATGAGCGCCGGTTCGTCGGTGGCGCGATCAATACCGGTGATATCGGCGAATGGCAGGACGTTGTCGCTCATGACACCGGCACCGTTGCGTCGCGACCCAGCATCGCCGCGAATTGCGCGCGCGCCGCTGCGAGATCGATTGCGTCGGGCCTGCCGCGCCGCGCCAGCGCCGCAGCCGCGCGCGCCGCCGGGACACCGTCGAGGCGTGGCACGCTTACGGCGATCTCGCGCATGTCCGCGATCACCCCGCTGCAATGCAGAACGATATCGCACCCCGCGGCGATCGCCGCAGCGCTGCGCTCGCGGAGCGTTCCCGACAGAGCTTCCATGCTGACATCGTCACACATCAAAAGGCCTGAAAATCCGATCGAACGGCGAATCACATCCGCAACCATTATCGCCGATGTGGTCGCCGGCGCGACCGGATCGATCGAAGAGAACACAACATGCGCGGTCATGGCGAGCGGTAAAGCGCGGAGCGCGCGAAATGCTGCAAAATCGCTGCTTTCAAGTAAGGCGCGCTCGGCGGTCACCACCGGCAGCTTGTGGTGGCTGTCGGCCGCCGCCCGGCCGTGACCGGGCATGTGCTTGACCACCGGCAGCACGCCGCCGGCGAGTAGGCCCTCGGCGAACGCCGCAGCGATTGCACCAACCTTGCCTGCATCGGTGCCGAAGGCGCGGTCGCCGATTACCGGATCGGATTCCGCCGCCGGCACATCGGCGACGGGCGCACAATCGACATCGAAGCCGAGCGCGGCGAGATCGGCCGCGATCAACCGCGCGCCAAGCCGCGCGGCGGCAAGGCCCTTTGCACGGTCGCGGTCATAGACACGCCCATAAGCCGCCCCCGGTGGATAGCTCGGCCAGTGCGGCGGGCCAAGGCGCTGGACACGACCGCCTTCCTGATCGACCAGGATTGGCGCATCGCGCCCAAGCGTCGCGCGGATGTCGGCGGTCAAGCTGCGAAGCTGCTCGGGCGCGTCGATGTTGCGCTTGAATAGGATCACGCCCCACGGCTGCGCGTCACGCAGAAACGATCGCTCTTCGGCCGAAATCACCGTGCCGGATAAACCGGTGATGAACGCACTTACCGTCATCGACGCGGATTAGCCCGCGCTTGTCGCAAGGGTCAAGCGCTATGAGGGATTTAATTTCTTTGGATGATGCACTGTCCGCCGGCTGCTTTCAGGCTGTTGCACAGCTCCGAGGCCTGGTCGACGGTTGTAAATGGCCCAACCTGGGCGCGGAAATAGATACCCTTGTCACCAAGATCGGCGCGGCGAATGATCGGCTGGCGGCCACCCAGAATATTCGGGAACTTGGTTTGCATCGTCCGGAATGCGCTCTGCGCGTCGGCCTCGCTGCGCTGCGACGATACCTGCACGGTGTAATTTCCGGCCGGGACTGCGTCAGTAGCGGCGGGAGCGGATGCGGTACGCAAGGGCTGCGAGGTCGCGCGCGACGGCGGCGGGACGGCACGCGTCGCTGCTGGCGGCGTAAGCGAGAGCGGTCCGCTACTTTGCGCCGGGTCCTGGACTTGCGGTACGGCTTCCGGTCGCGCGGAAGCGACGCGCGGTGCCGGTGCCGGTTGCGTTTCGGGCGCGCTGGCGCGCGGTGCGGGCGCCGTGGAACGCGCGGCTGGAGCCGCAGCGGCGGTGGCCGATTGATCGGATCGAATGGTGACGGTGCGGATGCGTTTCGGCTCACCCGTGGCGCCCGCCGCAACGGGGGCGAGCGCACTCGCGCTTGAAGGGATTGAACCCGCGGCTGGGTTCGCGGCTGGACCAGGGAAGACGACGCGCGGCGTCTTCACATCGACCGGCTCCTCTTGGCGCGCAACGACCTTCTCGCCTTGGACGCGCTCGCCGACGCGATCATAGATCAGCTTGCCCGATTGCGGATCGCGGCTCTCGCTTGTCGAGACGATCTTTTTAGGCGTGCCGTCGGCGCGGATGACGGGTGGCGCCGATGAATTGCTCGACGTGCTAAACACCGCGCGATAGCCGAACGCCGCAGCGGTTCCGACGACGGCAAGGCCGAGAACCGCCAGCACCGTCATCATGCCACCGCGACGCCGCACGGGTGCGGCATCGTCGTACATCTCCTCGCCCTGCGGCGGCATCCGCGGGTCGTCTTGGTAATAGCGGCTGTCGTAAGGACGTCCCGACGCGGGCGCTTGCCCATAGGCATCCTCGCCGTGCTGCTGATAGCCATACTCCCTGCCATAGGCCGGATCGGCGTAGCCATTGCCGCCATAGGGGCGTTCGTCGAAATGCTGTTCGGTCGCCGGCTGCGAATATTGCGCGGTGTCGTCGCGATAAGGATCGTGCTGCGGATAGGCGCCGTTTCCGCCTGTGCGCGGATCGAGCGGATCGCGATATGCATCCGGTGCCGGCGCGCTACGCCAATCCTGCGCTGGACCATTCGCCGCCCGACGCGGATCGCGCTGCGCGGCAGCGCGGGAATTGTCATGACCGTAATCCGAATAAGGATCGTTCTGACCGATTAAACGCGCGAGCTCCGCAAGCGGATCGGCGCCCGGATGTTGTCCGCCCGGCGCGTGGCCTTGAACAGGCGCACGCCCTGGGTGCGGATAGCCGCCCGCTCCCGGTGCGCCGCGCGCATAAGGGTCGTTCGTGCGGTAGCGATGATTACCGTCGTCCGCCATGCCGTTAGTACGACCCGTCCTTGTTGGCGTTATTGGCGAGGATCGCTTCCCCGCTTCGATCGTTCTCCGAGGACGATTAGCGCATTTCCTCGGGCGCCCCGACCCCGAGCAGAGCTAGCCCGGAAGCCAGAATGGTAACCACGCCCTGCACGAGGGCAAGGCGGGCCAAGGTCATTTCTGGATCATCTTGGATAATGAAGCGTAAATGTGGCAAGTCTTTTCCCTGGCTCCACTGGCTGTGAAATTCGCTAGCCAGCTCATAGAGATAGAACGCGACCCGGTGCGGCTCATGGGCCTCGGCCGCAGCTTCCACAAGCCGGGGGAAAAGTGCGATCCGCCGCATTAAGGCAAATTCGCCGGCATCGGTGAGCCGGTCGAGCGGCCCAGCCGCCAGCGCCTTAACGCGCGCAGCAGGGTCGGCTGGCAATTGCAGCGATGGGATCAGCTCACGGACCATGCGGAAGATCGAGCAGCCGCGGGCGTGGCCGTATTGGACGTAGAAGACCGGATT
>JACQTM010000083.1 GCA_016210825.1 Hyphomicrobiales bacterium | reverse complement strand
TCGATGACGGCGCTCCCAACCTGTCCGACATCGATGCTGTCTCGGCGACAACGACGGTAACCGGATTTAGCGGCGGCAGCGCGGAATTGCCCTTCTTCACCGATGCCGCCACAACTTACAGCGGTTTCATCAATTCGGTCGGGCCGCAGCGCCTCGGTTTCGCCGGCCGCATCACGGTCAACGACGCGCTGCTCGCCGATCCGTCGCTACTGGTCATCTACCAGGCCGGAACATCGATTGGCGATCCGACGCGTCCGAATTTTATCTACGACCAGCTCACCGGCGCTTCCAATACATATTTTTCCGAGACCGGAATAGGTTCCGCCGCCTCGCCGTTCATCGGCCCGATACCGGCCTTCCTGCGCCAGCTGATCAGCCAGCAAGGTGAGAACGCGGTCAATGCCATCGACCTTGCCAGGGGCCAGGACGTCGTTGTGAACGCGTTGAAACAACGCATGACCGAAACCTCAAGCGTCAATATCGATGAGGAGTTGGCGCGTCTCCTGCAGCTGCAAACCGCCTATGCCGCTAATGCCCGCGTCTTATCCACGGTCCGGGACATGCTTGAATCGCTGCTGAGATTGTGAGGTCACCATGACGATTAGAGGTATTGGAACAAGTTCTTCTCTGATCGTGCAATCGCTTCTCGATACGCGTGGTCAGTTGAACGATCTGCAACGGCAGCTTGCGACCGGCAAGAGGGCCAACACCTATGCCGGGATTGGCCTCAATCGCGGGCTGGCGGTCGGTTTGCGTTCCCAGCTTTCAGCGATCACAAGCTTCGGCGAAACCACCGCCAATGTTGGCGTACGGCTCGAGCTCGCGCAGTCGACGCTCAGCCGCATCGGCGACATTGGCAGGGAAACCAAGGCCAATGCCGTGCAGGCGGATTTTCAAATCGACGGCAGCGGCCAGACCCTAGTGCAAAAGAGCGCGCTCAATGCGCTGGGTGAAATACTCGGTCTGCTCAACACGCGGTCGGGAGATCGCTACCTTTTCTCAGGCGCAAGTGTAGACCGGCCCGCGGCCGAAACCATCGCGCATATCCTCGATGGCGACGGTGCACGGGCCGGTTTGCGCCAGCTGATCGACGAACGCAATCAGGCCGATCTCGGCGCCACAGGTCTTGGCCGCCTCGCAATCACGGCCCCCACGGCGACTTCGGTTTCCGTCGCCGAAGACGTTGCCGGCTCACCCTACGGCTTCAAGCTCGTTTCGGTGAATTCGACGCTTACCGGCGCGACGGCGACCGGCCCGGCCGGATCGCCGGCGGCCATCTCGGTCGATCTCGGCGTCAGCAATCCGATTGCCGGTGACAAGGTGACGTATACGTTCGATCTGCCGGATGGTTCGCGCGAGGCGTTGACCTTGACCGCCACGACGTCCTCAACACCCGGCGCCAATGAATTCACCATCGGCGCGACTCCTGCGGCGACCGCAGCCAATCTGCAGACGGCGCTCACGAGCGGCGTCGGTACCCTCGCCCGCACCTCGCTCGCGGCGGCATCTGCGCTCACGGCCTCCAATGATTTTTTCAACATTGACGACACCAATCCGCCGCAGCGTGTCGCCGGTCCGCCCTTCAACACGTCGGTCGCGCTCGTCAACGGCACCGCGGCCAATACCGTGAGCTGGTATACCGGCGAAGCCGGAAGTTCGTCTGCGCGCTCCACGGCAACCGCGCGCGCCGATCAATCGATCACGGTGCAATATGGACTGCGCGCAAACGAGGAGGGAATCCGCTGGGTCGTGCAGAATGTTGCTGCGCTCGCCGCCGTAACATATTCGCCGACCGATGCCGACGCGGAGGCGCGAAACCAGGCGCTGCAGGACCGCTTGACAACAGCGCTCGCCATTCCGACCGGAACGAAAAAGGTGGAAGACATCCAAGCCGATCTTGCAGGCGCGCAAACGACGCTCGCCGCCGCCAAGGATCGCAACGCCCAGGTCAGCGACACGTTGAACGACTTACTGCAACAAGTCGAAGGCGTCTCGAGTGAGGAAGCGGCGGCCAAAATTCTGTCGCTGCAAACAAGCCTTCAGGCTTCGCTGCAAACGACCGCCTTGCTGTTTAGGACAAGCCTCGTCAATTATCTCTGACGTGTCGTCGCGATTGACTAAAACATTCGCCCACGGAATTGCCGCGGGCTCCATTCCTTTTTGCGATTGAATGCTTTTAGAAGCTTCGCGATTATGCTCTGCTGCGCAATCCGGCGGCAAGCTCACGATTAATGTTGATCAGGCTGCCGAGCTCGTCGCGCTTTGGATCTGTCAGCATCGACATGGTGCGATTGATGACATAGATGCCGAGATTGGCCACGTTCTGGCGGATCTCGGCCGGTAGCGGATTTTCCTTGTCCGTCACCGACGTAATGAAGATCGACCAGAGCTTACGATTGTAGCGCAGCGCCTTGTTGAGATGCGCCTTATCGCTGCCCCAAGAATCATGCACGGCTTGTAATTGAGACGCGGCCTTGAGCAGCAGATCGGCTTCGAGTTCACGCGGACTTGCGATCTGGCGCGCTACCGTCCCGTAGGCCTTGGCGGCGTTTTGCATTTCCAATTAACTCCTGTTCGTACGCAATCAGCTTCTTGGCTTCCTTGAGAGCCTTGTACAGGTCCCCCGTTAAGATTTGATTATTGATAATTTCGATGAGCGACCACGCACTTGGTACCGCCTGGACGATGTCCCTAATGAGTGTGAAATAGATGTCATGATGAGCACGCGGATCGCGCGAGGTGTACATCAATTGGATCGCGAGATAGATGCGCTTCGCCGGGCTGTCGGCGCGCTTCGGCGTCATGATGTCCTTCTCGCGCAGGATCGGGACCTGGCCGTCGATCAGGAAACGGGTGCGTTGCTTGTCGTTGGTGATGACACAATCGCCGACGATAATCCGTTCGCCCGGCTTGAGCTCGACTCTGAGCGCCATGTTCGTCTCCCGCGGGTTCGAATGCCCCATGCTTGCCGCTGACGATTAAGATCGCGTTAAGTATCTGCGCCGGCCGGCGCCAAAGCAAACGGCGGGGCTTTTGGCCCCGCCGTCCGTTGGACGTTATCGATGCTCGAATTAGCCGAACAGGCTGAGCACGTTTCGATCCGACTGCACCGCAAGCGACAGAGCAGTGGTCGACAGCTGCTGGCGGGTCTGCAGGGCGAGCAGGTTGGCGCCCTCCAGGTTGGAGTCGGCGAGCACCAGCTTGTCGGCGCCGGTCTGCAAGGTGCTGATCGTGGACTTGGTGAAGTCCTGACGAGTCTGCACGACCGACAGGCTCGAACCGAAGTTCGAGGACTGCTGACGCAGCGACGTGAGCGCGCTGGTCAGGTCGGCCAAGGCATCGCTGATGTCCTTGTCCGTCTGCAGGGTGTTCGTCGCGGCCGCGATACCGAGACCAGTGGCGTTGAACGTAACGCCCGTGATCGACAGCCTCGAGGTGGCGGTTTCGTTGAACACGACCCTCAGGCCGTCGCCATTGAGCAAGTTAACGCCGTTGAAGCCGGAGTCGGCGGCCAACTGGGTGATCTGCGTGCGAACATCGTCGAACTGGGTTGCCAGGCCGGAGCGGGTGGTGTTGAGCGTTCCCGCCGCGGTGGTGCCGGCAACGAGGCCGAATTGGGCCTTCTCAGCAACAGTTGCAGTGCCAGCGATAACGATGGTGTTGGTGCTGGTGGCTTCGAGCAGGACCCTGCCGTCGCTGCCGAGTTCAGCCTTTACGTTCAAGTTCGCCGTGTTGTTCACGGCGTCAATGAAGGCCTGCACGGTGTCGGCAGCTGTGCCAGCCGCAGTGAACGTGGCGGTCGTCGTACCGTCGTTGACCGTGATCGTATTAGCCGCGACGAATGTTCCCGCGGTTGTGCCCGTTAGACTCGAAACCGTTCCCGTGAACTTGGCGGTCGTGGCCGTGCTCGACAGCGCCTGTTGCGCAATCGACTGAGCGTTCTGGACCAGCTTCGTCAGCGACGTGATGCCGTTATTGGCGGCATCGAGCGTCTGAGTCGCATTGGAGATCGAGTCCAGCAGCGAGTTGAGATCGTTCGCGCGGTTGTTCAGGGACTGAGAGGTGAAGAAGCTGATCGGATTGTCGAGAGCCGTATTCACCTTCCTGCCCGTCGCCAGACGATTCTGGGTCGAGGCCAACAAGTCCGCCGTGTTCGAAAGCGACAGCAGGTTCTGCCGAACGCCAGCGGTAAGGATGATATCAGACATAGTACATAACCTTTCTGGTCAGATGCCAATTGGCGAATGAACCCGTTCCGATCAACCGATCGGCGCGTGGATCATTCGAGAACCTCGCACAATGGCTGTAATGCATCGTAAAAAAACATGGTTAACAAGTTAATGACGTGCGACTCGCGGGACGCGAATCGCCGCCGTCGCTTTAACGTTTTGTTGACTACGGCTGTAAACCGATCGCTAACGATAATAGCGCCGCACGACGCGCGGCTCTGCGCTCAAACTTCAATGTCAGCGTGCGCGTCGGAATCCGGCGTGGGCTCATCCGCGGTGGCGGCGCGGTCATAGGCGCGTATACGGAGTAACGCCTCACCGGGCGTGCGGCGGTCCTTACGGCGGCGTTCGTCGAGTTCGCGGTAGAGCGCGTTGCGGCTTTGCGGGTCGATCAATGCTTCGCGCGCCACCGCCTCTGCGAGGGGAGCGGTGTTGCGCCCGGTCGTCGCGTCGGTGGTCGCAGCGACACTCTGCGAGGGCGCAATATCGGTTCGCACGGTGCTCGGCCGCACTGCTCCGCTCGGGGCTGATGCGACCCGGCGCTTAATCGTGAGATTGCTATCCATTGCCGTCTCCTGCGGAGCCAAAGCACGCAGATTACTGACGTTAACGGACGATCTTTAATTCACTGTTGGTAAGTGTGGTAAAATTGTTGTGGTTCCCGACACTGCGGGACAGCACATCCACTAGAGCACGCGACTGACTGCCAGCGGTTGGGCGCTGCCGGGGCCGGGGGTCGCTGTCCGCCCCGACGCGCCATAGGCTTGCGGGGTGTTCTTGCGGGCAAGCTCATCGGCGACGCCGCGCATAATGCCTTCTGAAACCGCATGCGCGGTCGCAAGCACCGCGAGGTTGATCTGCAACAGCGCGTGGAACTCGTCGTGCTGGCGGCGCAGCGCCTCGAATTGCCCCGGGTTTGTCCGGGCCATGAGGTTCTGGCTCGCCTTGAGACGCGTGGCGTCGTCCATGTAACTACGGGCGAGATTGTTTTTACTCTGCTCGAGGGCCGCGGCGTCGCTAAGCTGGCCGGCGCGCACGAGCGCTGTCTCCTGCTCCAGCGTGCGCAACAAGGATTCCATCACCTCGGCGAGATGGGCGACGAGCGCTTGTGCCTCCGCGGCATTCACTGCTGGCGTAATCTTGGTCTCGACGGGTGGTGCGGACTTGGCTCGTGCCATTGGCTATCTCCGATGAAATTCGGCTCGCACCGTTAACGGGCGCGCGCTTCCTGTGCTGCGATCAGACTGCGATAAACTTGGTCGGCGATGCCAATGCCGCCCTGCTTGGTGAATGACTTCGCGTATTCATCGGTGAGCAATGAGCGCCAAACGCCGGCCGCAGGTCCGCCGCCGAACGGGCCTTCGCCCTCGATGCTGGTAAACATCTGCTGGAACATGCTGTTGAGGAATACCGCCTCGA
>JACQTM010000073.1 GCA_016210825.1 Hyphomicrobiales bacterium | reverse complement strand
TGCTCTATTACGCCTGTCTCTTCTTTCACGTCGATCTTGATGCGGCAAAGCACAAGATCGGCGCCGCCAGGATCGAGAGCGCGCCGCCAATCTCCGAAGTCCTGAAATCCGGCTGGCATTTCCTCATCGCCATCGGCTTTCTGGTCTTTGCGCTCATTTATCCGGAGATCACGCGGCTCACGCCGGAAAAAGCCGCGATCGTTTCGACGATCATTTTGATGTTTACCAACGTCATTTTCGGCTATCGCGGCAAACGCGCCACGATTCCACAAATGCTTCGCGCGGTGATTGCGACGGGCCGTGTCTCACTCGATATCATCCTGATCGGCGCTGCCGCGGGAATCATGGTCGGGATTCTCAGCATCTCGGGCTTGGCGTTCAGCATGACCCTTCAGCTTGTTGCGCTGTCAGGCGAAAACATCTTCGCGCTGCTGTTGCTAATCGCGATTCTGGCTTTCGTGCTCGGCATTGGCCTACCAACGGTGAGCGTCTATATCCTGACCGCAACCTTGCTCGCTCCCGCGCTCATCAAGCTCGGTGTCACGCCGATGGCCGCGCATATGTTCGTCATGTACAACGGCATCCTGTCGATGATTACCCCGCCCGTGGCGTTTGCCGCCTATGCGGCGGCCAATATCGCGCGCACCGACGGCTGGACGACCGGCTGGATCGCCTGCCTCGTCGGCTGGAGCACATTCATTCTGCCGTTCCTGTTCGTGCTCACCCCAAGCCTTTTGATGGACGGCAGCGCGCTGGAGATTTCACTGAATTTCAGCCGAGTGCTTTACGCCATCTTTATCGGGACTGCGGCGGTGGTAGGCTTTGCGTTGCTGCCGTTAAACTGGATGGGCCGTGTGATTTATGGCGTGCTGGCACTTGTGGTCGCGTTACCGCCGGAGGCATTTACCGGAGCTATCTATGTCAATGCTGCCGGGATCGTGTTGTCGATCTTAATGCTCGCAGTCAATTATCTGCGCTCACGCAGCAAGCCGTCTGTGACGATGGCAGCGCAGGTGTCGAAGCGGCAGTGAATATTTCACCGCCTTGTGCGCGGCTCAGTTCAACTCGCGCCAGATGCCAAGCACTTCTTGCGCCGGCCGGTCGGAAATTGAAAACAGTACCGTTTCCTGATCCGCGCGGTGCGCATAGGACTTCCATGACGGCACAACAAAAACGTCGCGCGGTCCCCAGGCGAGCGTCTCGTCGCCAACTTTGGTTGTGCCTTTACCTTCGAGGCAAGCGAAGATCGTGGCGTCGGTCGAACGGTAGGTTTCGCCCTTAAAGCTCTTGGGCAGCAGCGAGAGCTGCGCGCCCATGGTCGGCGACGACCAGCCTCCATTGAACGGATTGGCATAGCGCAGGCGGAAGCCGTGATGCTTGTCGGCGTCGCCGGTTTTCTTCATGCGATCGAGGATCGGGCGCACGCGCTCATAGGCGTAATTGATCACCGGCGAGCGGATCATCGAGGTGTCGGTGCCGTCCGGCAGCACACCCGACCCGAAGCGCCAGAGCGAGTCGTTGTCCACGCGCGCGGTGTTCTGCACGGCGGAATCGAGATGCTCGGCGAATGCCGTCTCGAAGAAATTCACCGTCGGCACGTCGAGCACGTCGAGCCAGATCATCGGCACCTTGGATTCATTGCCGTGATCATGCGCGGTCCAGTTCGGCGTGAGCACGAAGTCGCCGTACTTCATCACCGTCTTCTCGCCGTCCACTTGCGTGTAGGCGCCATCGCCATCGAGGATCAGGCGGATGGCCGACGCCGTGTGGCGATGCGCACTAGCGATTTCGCCGGGCAGGATGAGCTGCAGGCCGGCATAGAGCGAATTTGTGATCTTCGATTGCCCGCGCAACGCCGGGTTTTCCAGCACCAGCACGCGTCGCTCGGCTTCCTCGGTGGTCAAAAGTCGACCGGCTTCCTCGACCAGTGGCTTGACGTCGTCAAAATGCCAGATCGCTGGAACGCATTGGGTCACCGGGGTCTTGGTGACGATATATTTCAACACCTCCCACAGCGGTGTCATGTCGCGCTGGGAAATGCGCTCGTAATACTCCGCCCGAACGGGATTGGCGCTGCCGTCATAGGTTTGCGCCTTCTTGCTCGCGTTCTTGGGCGCGGGGGCCGTGGCGGCTTCCATCGCTTCCTCCTGAAAGTCTCTTGGCTCTTAGCGATAACAATAATGGCTGCGCACGGCGGATAACAGGGGCGCATTGCAGATCAGGTATTCACCGAACCACCATCCACCGCGATGGTCTGGCCAGTCACGAAATCGCTGTCGGACGAAGCGAGGAATATGAGTGCGCCGAGCAGATCCGCCGGGTAGCCGTCGCGCTTGATGGCGCGACTGGCGATCACGCCCGCCCGTGACTGATCGAGATGGGCGGTGTTCGCCAGGCCCGTTTCGCTCAGGATCAGCCCCGGCGCCAAGGTATTCACGCAAATATTGTGGGCGCCGAGCTCGCGCGATAGCGCGCGGGTGAATGAGATAACGGCGCCCTTGGACGTGACGTAATGCAGGAAATCCGGCAAGCCCTTATAGGCGGTGCCCGAAGCGATATTGATGATCTTGCCGCTTTTGCGCGCAATCATGTGCGGGGCGACATGTTTCACCATCAAAAACGGCCCACGCACGTTCACTGCCATCACCTTGTCCCACAACACCACATCGATCTCGGTGCATTTGACCGGCGGTAGTGTGGAATAGACAGCGGCGTTATTGACCAGGATGTCGATCTTGCCGAAACGCTCGACAGTCTGCGCGACAAGCTTTTTCACCGATGCCTCGTCGCTGACATCGAAAACCGCGCTCGCGACCGAATTGGCGCCGTGCTTGGCCGTGATCTCCGCGACGAGCGTCTTGCCATCGGCAATGTCGGCGATCATCACGTATGCGCCCGCGGCGGCGAGCGCCTCGCTATAGTAGCGCCCGATGCCCTTGGCGCCGCCGGTGACGATTGCCGCGCGGCCCGCAAGCCTGCCCATGATCGCGCCTTTCAGTTTTCGCCGGGGACGCCGCCCAGATTGTGAATATCATATTGTTCCGCGAGGCGCTTCTGGTGCGCGGCATCGGCCAGCATCGCGGGCGTCATTGCCTTCAGTTCAGCGAGATACTTGTCGAAGCCGGATGGTTGAAAGATCATCAGCATCTTGCCGGTTTTTCCGGCCGGCATCTTCACCGCATGGGGAATGCGCGGCGGGATGTGAATGGTCGTCCCGACATTTGCCATTAGCCACTTGCCCTCGATGTAGAACATTACTTCGCCTGCGAGGATATAGAACGTCTCCGCGTGCTCGCGATGCTCGTGTAGGCCGAGGCTGAATTCGGTCTTGAGATTGTCCTCCATCAGCGTGAATGCGCCGCCGGTATCTGCCGACGAGACTTTCACGAAGGTATGGTCGTTAGCCCAGGCGTAGTTCGTTCCCTGGCCGGCAGGCACGAGGGTATATCTGGACATAGGCAATCTTCCTTTGTCATCACCGGGGCCGCCGCCAGCGGGTCGGCGCAAAGCGCCGCCCGATGACAGGCTCCGCGGCGAGACCCGGTGAACCATCAATACGAAGAAGGAGATGGATTGCACCGCAACTCGGGCTTGCCCGAGTTGCGCACTATATCTAATCGTCGCAAGTCGGGTAAACCGCGACTTGCGGTGTCAAGCCCGGCAATGACAGAAGAATTGCTTGAGGATATGAAACACCATTCAAGCGATGGAAAGAAGAATCTTCATGACAACAGACACCGCCGACTGCCTCGCCATTCGCGATCTCATTGAGAATTGGGCGTTGTGGCGTGACGCGAGGCAATGGGACCGCTTCCGCACGGTCTGGCACAACGACGGACGGATGATGGCGACCTGGTTCCAGGGTACGGCCGACGAATTCATCAAGGTCAGTCAGGATGGCTACGACAAGGGCGTGCGCATTCTCCACTTTCTTGGCGGTATGACGATCGACATTGCGGGCGCGCGCGCCATTTCGCAAACCAAGATGACAATCTCCCAGCGTGGGCCAGTCGAGGGCGTCGTCTGCGACGTGGTGTGCACGGGACGCTTCTACGATTTCCTGGAAAAGCGCATGGAACGCTGGGGCATGGTGCTGCGCCAGCCGATCTATGAAAAAGACCGGCTCGATCCGGTCAGCCCTTCGGCC
Organism: Hyphomicrobiales bacterium; assembly: GCA_016210825.1. GTDB lineage: Bacteria > Pseudomonadota > Alphaproteobacteria > Rhizobiales > Xanthobacteraceae > JACQTM01. The sequence continues at coordinate 831 of JACQTM010000073.1, read as the reverse complement.
AAGCTTGATCTCGATCAAGGACTGCTCAAGCAATTCCCCGAAGGCTATCGCCACCTCGCCTATATGCAGGCGCGCATCGGCTACACGGTGAAGACCGACATGCCGGGTCTCGATGGCCCCGAAGTCGAAGCACTTTACGCGCGCGGTAAAGCGTGGTTGTCGGGCAAGCCGCTGTGAGGGGTTGGCTCGCACGCCAAGAAGTGCGATTTATGACGCGAGTGGTCGCCGGCTAGAAACCACTCGGGGGGATAAGATGTCGCTTGCCGATAAATTCAACCTGCTCAACGAATTCAACATCCTGCGTATCATCTGCGCCGTCTTCTTCATCCCACACATTGTCGGAAAGATTACGGTGCCGGCCACGCTCGAATTCTTCGTCAAGGCCGGCTTCAAGCCACCCGCCACCTGGATGTACATCGCCGGCACCATTGAGACCGTGCTCTGCCTCGGTTTGTTGTTCGGCATCTACACCCAATATGCCGCGGCAATCGCGTTCGTTCATTTGCTGGTCGCCGCCGCCGCCACCTACAAGGTCACCAAGAGCTGGATCTGGGTGATCGGCGGCATCGAATATTGCGTGTTCTGGGCGATCTGCTGCCTGGTCGTCGCCATGCACGCATTTCGCACAGGTATCTGAATTTTCCGCATTGAAAGGGAATCCCACCAATGGCTGTCGTTCTGTTTTCTCCCATCACGCTGCGCGGGCTCACATTGCCCAACCGCGTCGTGGTCTCACCGATGTGCCAATATAATTCCAACAACGGCTCGGCCAACGATTGGCACCTCATGCATCTCGGCAGCTTCTCGCTCGGCGCCGCCGGGCTGGTGATG
>JACQTM010000072.1 GCA_016210825.1 Hyphomicrobiales bacterium | reverse complement strand
GCCCAAGTGCGCGCCGCGGCGGCTTACGTTCCGGTAGGCGAATGTCAGCGGAGGCGCGATCGGCACTATCGGTGACGCAAGCTTTAAGGCAAGCCAGCGTAGCGTATGCGCGCGCGAAACCCCGATCGGCGGCAAGCCGCGCCGCAACAGCTGCACGCTCGGCGGGTGCAAGCTCGCCATCCACAAGCGCGTTGAGCCGCAATAAATCCCGGTCGTTTTGGTCCATGCCTATTTTAACCGCTTTGGCTCGACCTCAACGGCCGCACGCTACTTGCCTCAATCGCACCCAACAGCGCATTGCGCGCTCGGGCTACCCGGCTCATGACCGTGCCCGCCGGTACATCGAGAAGTTCGGCGGCTTCGCAGTAGCTGAAACCGGCTATATCGATCAAGGCGATTATTTCCCGGTGCGTCGGCGACAGCGCGGCAAGGCCTTGCTCGACGGTGATTTTGGCGATTTTCGCGTTATCAAAATGCCATAGATCGACGGCGCCCGCGTCCTCTGGAAACGAGCGCCGCGTCCGCCGCAATTCATCGAGCGCGGCGTTGCGCACGATACGGAACATCCAGGCCCGATAGGCCGGCGGATCGTCGGGCACCTGGCGGGCGGCGAGCGCGCGGGTTGCCGCTTCCTGCACAAGATCACGCGCAGAATCGGCGTCGCCGAGCAGCGTGCGCGCGAACGCGACCAGCCGCGGCAATAGCGCAATCAAGCCATGATGCGAATCGCGAGCCATGATGACCGTCAACATCTCGATCCACTGCGTTTCGAACTATCAGCCAGTATCGGCAATCATGCAACAACGCGTGGGAACCGCGCAGATGGGCGGCGGATTACCTTGTAGAGAGCCGCCTCGCCCGGCTACACTGCCCCGCAGTAACATCCTGGAAGGATTGCAAATGTCGAGAATTTTGGGTGCGCTTTTCGCTTTTGCCATTGCGGCCTTCGTAATTGCCGCCTGGCCCGCGGAAGCACAGACGCAAGACACCGCGGGTGCGCAATCAAAGGCGAAAAAGCAGCGCACCGCATACCGCAATACCGGAACGGTATTCTACAGCCGGGATGAATATGGGCGGGCGCGCACCCGCATCATTGTGCAAAAGCGATCCTATCTCGATGGCGGCACCGAGGTGCTGCCCGGCGAGCGCAAATTCACGGACTACGCCATCCCACCGAACTATTCGGCGCTGGAAAACGCGCTCGGACCGGGGCAAGGTTTCCGCAGCCGTAGCTACAGCTCACCAAGCCCTTGGGACATTCCGGGCATCGGGCTTAGCTTTTGAGCGAAGCGTTAAGGAATTAAAAAACGCGCGGTCTCGCCGCGCGTTTTTGTTTTCGTGGCGTGTCCCGGACAAGCGACGGCGAAGCCGGAGCGCCGATCCGGGACCCAGGATAGAATCGACGCGTCCAGCGTTGCTTAAACTGCATCTTCTATTTTTTGCGCTGGGTTCCGGGTCTTGCTTCGCTCACCCGGAACACGAGGTCACGCAGCGAGCCGCTCGACTTCAGCAATGATCGCCGAACCCATCTCCACGGTGCCGATGCTCTTGGCGCCCGGCGAGGCGATGTCGGCGGTGCGCAGGCCCTTGTCCAGCGCGGCCGCGATCGCCGCGTCAACGAGATCGGCTTCCTTTCCCATGTCGAACGAGTAGCGTAGCGCCATTGCGAACGAAGCGATCATCGCGATGGGATTGGCGACACCCTTGCCGGCGATGTCCGGCGCGGAACCGTGCACCGGCTCGTAAAGCGCCTTGCGTTTCTTGGTTTTTGGATTGATCTCGCCGAGTGACGCCGAGGGCAGCATGCCGAGCGAGCCGGTGAGCATGGCCGCGACGTCCGAGAGCATGTCACCGAATAGATTATCCGTGACAATGACGTCGAATTGCTTCGGCCAGCGCACGAGCTGCATACCGCCGGCGTCGGCGAGCATGTGCTCAAGCTGCACGTCCTTGAAAGCGCGCTTGTGAATCTCGTCCACGACCTCGTGCCAAAGCACGCCGGTCTTCATGACGTTGCGCTTTTCCATCGAGGTGACCTTGTTGCGCCGCTTGCGCGCCAGTTCAAACGCCACGCGCGAGATGCGCTCGATCTCGTAGGTGTCGTAAACCTGCGTGTCGATGGCGCGCTTCTGGTTGTTGCCGAGGTCGGTGATGGTCTTCGGCTCGCCGAAATAAACCCCGCCGGTCAGTTCGCGCAGGATAATGATGTCGAGGCCGTCTACCACCTCGCGCTTCAACGACGAGCCGTCGGCGAGCGCCGGATAGCAGATCGCCGGGCGAATGTTGGCATAGAGCTGCAAATCTTTGCGCAGGCGCAGCAGGCCCGCCTCGGGGCGCACGTCGTAGGGCACCTTGTCCCATTTCGGCCCGCCAACCGAACCGAAGATGATGGCGTCGGCCGCATTCGCTTTGTCCATGGTCGCGTCGGTGATTGCGACCTTGTGCGCGTCATAACAGCAGCCGCCGACAAGCGCCTCCTCGATGTCGAAGCGGGCGATACCTTTATTGTTGAAGACATCGATCAGCCGCTTCACCTCGGCCATCACCTCCGGGCCGATGCCATCGCCGGGGAGAAGCAGGAGCTTGTGGGGAGTCATGCGTGCCTCGTACGCGTTTAGGCGTCATGGCCGGGCCTGTCCCGGCCATCCACGTCTTGCGCCAAAAGGAAAGACGTGGATGCCCGGCACAAGGCCGGGCATAACGGAGGAGGGATTTAGAGGGATTGCTAAAGCGCGGCGCGCAGAATGGCAAGACGAGCGGTCAACGGTTGCCCGTCACCCTGAGAGCCCGCACTCGGACTTGATCCGAGGGTGCGAGACGCGCGAGCGGCGAGCCTCGAAGGGTGACAGCCCGTACTCGTCATCCTTCGAGGCCCGCGCTCCGCGCGGGCACCTCAGGACGACGGTAAATTGTTACGCGCAATCAGACGCTAAAGCCCGCAGAACCAGTTGTAGCCATGGTCTTCACAGAAGCCGCCGCGGTCCTCGTTGGTAACGTGCATGGCGACGATGTATTTGGGATTCTTAAAACCGAGCTTGGTCGGCATCCTGCATTTCACCGAGAAACCGTAGGCGCGGGGCCTAGAGAGATGGCTTGCCTAATATGCGGGCTTGACCCGACCGGATGCCGCGACGTACGGCAATTGCGCGCGCGCAGGGGCGCGTTGCTGCCGCCATTATGACCAAGATTAGCACCGGTAACTTCTTCGAGGATTTCCGCGTCGGCCAGACGATCCGCCACGCGACGCCGCGCACGGTCACGACGGGCGACGTTGCTCTCTACAACGGCCTGTTCGGTGCGAGGTTTGCCGTACAATCGTCCGACGCTTTTGCCGCGGCCATTGGCTATCCGCGCGCACCGGTGGACGATCTTCTCGTCTTTCACATGGTTTTCGGCAAGACCGTGCCGGATGTCTCGCTCAACGCCGTCGCCAATCTCGGCTATGCCAATTGCCGTTTCCTCGCGCCCGTTTATCCCGGCGAGACGCTCAGCGCGGCTTCCGAGGTCATTGGCGTCCGCGAGAATTCCAACCACAAGACCGGCATCGTCTTTGTGCGATCGACCGGCATCAAGCAGGACGGCACGCAGGTGCTGGAGTACGTGCGCTGGGTGATGGTGCGAAAGCGCGACGAAAAAGCGCCGGCGCCGGCCGACCATGTGCCGCGCCTGCCGACAGCGCTTGAAGCCAATCTGCTTGGCAACGCTTGTCCGCCGATTAAGGTCGAGGCTTACGATTTCACCCTGGCGGGCGGTCCGCGCCGTTTCGGCGACTATGCTATCGGTGAAAAGATCGATCACGCCGATGGCGTGACGGTCGAGGAGGCCGAGCATCAGATCGCGACGCGGCTCTACCAGAACACCGCGCGCATCCATTTCAACCAATTCGTCGAGAGCAAGGGCCGGTTCGGCCGCCGGCTGATCTATGGCGGGCATGCCATCTCGCTTGCGCGCGCGCTATCTTTCAACGGACTCAGCAATGCTTTCCACGTCGCCGCCATTAACGGCGGACGGCACGTGGCGCCGCTTTTTGCCGGCTGCACGGTTTTTGCGTGGTCGGAAATTTTGGCAAAAAGCGAATTGCCGGGCCGTAACGATGTCGGTGCGTTACGATTGCGCACGATTGCGACCAAAGACAAGCCGTGCGCGGATTTCCCGCTCAAGGCCGGGAATGAGGACGATCCGTCCGTTATCCTCGATCTCGATTATTGGGTGCTCATCCCGCGCTGAGGATCCGCGCTTGCGCGCATATGCTCGACAAGCTGTTGGGCATATGGCGGCAGCGCCTCGAAATCGCGGATGCAGATCGTCAGTTTGCGTAACGCCCATGAATCCGTCAGATCGACGGCTTTGATCGCCATCGTTTGTATCGCCCGGCGCGCGGTGGTCTCGGGCACGACACCCAAGCCGACATTGCACTCGACCAGACGACAGACTGCGTCAAAACTGCGCAGTTGAACCCGCAGCCTGATCGGCCGTCCTACGCGCTCGGCCTTGCTGGCGAGAAAGCGTTGAATGGCGCTGGCGCGGTCAAGGCCCACGAAATCGTATTCGAGAACGTCGGTGAAGCCGATTTTTCCGCGGCGCGCGAGGGGATGCTCGCGCGCAACCACGAGCACAAAACGGTCACTATGAAACGGGTAGGTCGTCAGCCGTCCGGCGTCGACTGTCCCGGCAACGATGCCGATATCGCCGACGCCCTCGGCAATGAGGCCAACGATTTCATCGCTCAACCGCTCCTCGAGATCGACGCTGACATGCGGGTGCGAGGTCAGGAATGAGCTCAACGTCTCCGGCAAAAACTCGGTCAGTGCGTTGGTATTCGACAGAACCCGAACCTGACCGGCGAGGCCGCCCGCATAGGCACCGAGATCCTCGCGCAACCGTTCGGCCTGGGCGAGGATCATGCGGGTATGCTGCAGCAAGGTGCGGCCGGCCTGCGTTGGGGTTACGCCGTGACGGCCGCGCACCAGCAAGGGTGCGCCGAGTGCGCCCTCCATGTTACGGATGCGGGTGCTGGCGGCGGCAAGCGCCAGATTGGCGCGCTCGGCCCCATGGGTGATGCTGCCAGCCTCGACCACGTGGCGAAACAGGCTGAGATCGGCAAGATCGAATCGCACGAATTAGCGTTCCTTCGGATACCGCGAAGTTAGGGTACTAAAAAAACAAATTGAACGCTAGTTTTTAAGAGAGCATCCTTCGCAATAGACGAAGAGATGGCGATCCAGATTAGAAACGCGGCACCCTTGGACGGTTTGTAGCGTCGTTGGGTAAAAATCGAATATTGCGTCCGCCTTCGCGTTCAGCCGCCAGCGATGGCGGAACGCCGTGCTTTCATTCCGAGCGTGGGCAAGCCTGCGGGAGAACGAAAATGGCTGATGCGAAAGAGGCCCGCTTGCAAGCAACGCGCCCTCTCTCGCCGCATCTTTCGATCTATCGCCCGATGTTGACGATGATGATGTCTATCGTCCATCGCATCACCGGCGCCGCGCTCTATTTCGGCATGCTGCTGCTCGCCTGGTGGCTTGTTGCCGCGGCGCTCGGGCCGAACGCTTACGGCAGAGTTCAGTGGTTCATGGGCACGCTCATCGGACGCGTCATTTTGCTCGGTTTCACCTGGGCGTTGATCCACCATCTGCTCGGCGGCATCCGCCATCTAATCTGGGACACCGGTCGCGGATTTGGTCCCAGCGAGCGCGAATGGCTGACGCTGGCCGGACTTGTCGGCTCAATCGGTTTGACGGCGCTATTGTGGATCGTCGGTTATCTCATGACCGGAGGCGTCAGATGAGTAAGCGAGACACAATGCGAACGCCCCTCGCCCGCGTGCGCCATCTTGGCTCGGCGCGCACAGGCACCGAGCATTTTTGGCGTCAGCGTGTGACATCGGTGGCGGCAATTCCACTCTCGATTGCCGGAATCGTCATTGTGATGTCGCTCCTTGGGCGAAATCACGCGGCGGCGGTGCAAATCCTGGGCTCGCCGCTAGTGGCGATCGTGATGCTGCTGTTCATTGTCACCTCCGCCTACCACATGTGGCTCGGAATGCAGGTCATCATTGAGGACTACGTTCATGACGAGCAATGGAAGCTCACCGCGCTGATGGCGAACACGTTCTTCTCGTTCACCGTCGGGCTCGCATCGTTCTATGCGATCCTGAAGCTGTCGTTCGGAGTCTAAGGTGGCGAAGACAGCAACCAATGGCGGCGCAGGTCCGGCGGTTAATGGCCGCGCCTATCCGATCGAGGATCACACCTTCGATGTGGTGGTTGTCGGCGCCGGCGGCGCGGGCTTACGCGCGGTTGTCGGCTGCAGCGAAGCCGGATTGAGGACCGCCTGCGTTACCAAGGTCTTTCCCACCCGTTCACATACTGTAGCTGCTCAAGGCGGTATTTCCGCGGCGCTCGGCAACATGGGCGAAGATGACTGGCGCTGGCACATGTACGACACCGTGAAGGGATCGGATTGGCTCGGTGACCAGGATGCGATCGAATATCTTTGCCGCAACGCGGCTGACGCGGTTTACGAACTCGAGCATTGGGGCGTGCCGTTCTCGCGCACCGAGGATGGAAAAATCTATCAGCGCGCATTCGGCGGCATGACCACGCATTACGGCAAGGGCACGGCTTTGCGTACTTGCGCCGCCGCCGACCGCACCGGCCACGCCATGCTGCACACGCTCTATGCGCAGTCGTTGCGCCATTCCGCGGAATTCTTCATTGAGTATTTCGCCATCGACTTGATCATGGACAACGAGGGCCGCTGTCGGGGCGTGGTGGCGCTTAGGCTCGACGACGGCACGATCCATCGCTTCCGCGCGCATACAACCATTATTGCGACCGGCGGCTATGGACGCGTTTATTTCACCTGCACCGGCGCGCACGCGCAGACCGGCGACGGCAATGCCATGGTGCTGCGTGGCGGCTTGCCGCTGCAGGACATGGAATTCGTGCAATTCCATCCGACCGGCATCTATGGCGCCGGCATGCTGATCACCGAGGGTGTGCGCGGTGAAGGTGGCTATCTCGTCAATTCCGAGGGTGAGCGTTTCATGGAGCGCTACGCCCCGTCGGCAAAGGACCTCGCTTCACGCGACGTCGTCTCGCGATCCATGACGATCGAGATCCGCGAAGGCCGCGGCGTCGGCAAGAACAAGGATCATATTTATCTTCATCTCGACCACCTCGATCCCCAGGTGATTCACGAACGGCTACCGGGCATCGCGGAATCTTCCCGCATTTTCGCCGGCGTCGACGTCACCAAGGAGCCGATCCCCGTATTGCCCACCGCGCACTACAACATGGGCGGTATCGCCACCAACCATCGCGGCGAAGCGTTGACGAAAAAAGACGGCAATCGCGACACCGTGGTGCCGGGGTTGATGGCAATTGGCGAAGCCGCCTGTGTGTCGGTGCACGGCGCCAATCGGCTCGGTTCGAACTCGCTGATCGATCTCGTCGTGTTCGGCCGCGCGGCCGCGCTGCGATGCGCCGAGGTGGTCACGCCGGGAGAAAAGCATCCCGATCTGCCGTCGAATTCCGCCGAAATGCCGCTCGCCCGTCTCGACAAATTCCGCCATGCCAATGGCGGCACGCCAACCGCCGATTTACGGCTCAAGATGCAGAAGGTGATGCAAAATAATTGTGTCGTGTTCCGCAATGGAAAGATTCTCGAGGAGGGCCATAAGCTCATCCACGAGACTCATGCCGGAATCGCCGACGTGCACGTCACCGATCGCTCCCTGATATGGAATTCCGATCTCATCGAGACCATGGAACTGGACAATCTCATGGCCCAGGCGGTGGTCACCATGGATTCGGCGCGCAACCGCACCGAAAGCCGCGGGTCGCATGCGCGCGAGGATTATCCCGAGCGCGACGACAAGAACTGGATGAAACACACGCTGGCGTGGATGGACAATAAGGGCAATGTGAAGATCGACTATCGGCCGGTCCACACCTACACCATGACCAATGACATCGCCTATATTGAACCGAAAGCGCGCGTTTACTGACATGGTCGAATTCACGCTGCCAAAAAATTCGAAAGTCACCGCCGGTAAGACCTGGCCGCGGCATCCCGACGCCAAGCGCGAACGCGAATTTCGCGTTTACCGCTGGAATCCGGAGGACGGAAAAAATCCACGGCTCGACACCTACTATGTCGATCTCGACCATTGCGGGTCGATGATCCTCGACGCGCTGATCTGGATCAAATCGAAGATCGACCCGACGCTGACCTTCCGCCGCTCCTGCCGTGAAGGCGTTTGCGGTTCCTGCTCGATGAACATCGACGGCGTCAATACGCTCGCTTGCACGCGTACCATGGACGAGATCAAGCACGATGTCGTGCGCATCTATCCCCTGCCGCACCAGCCCGTGGTGAAAGACCTCGTGCCGGACCTCACGAATTTCTACGCGCAATACGCTTCCATCGAACCGTGGTTGAAGACCGAAACGCCGACGCCGCAGACAGAATGGCGGCAGAGCGAGGACGACCGCCGCAAGCTCGACGGTCTATACGAGTGCATTCTGTGCGCCTGTTGCACCACGTCCTGCCCGAGCTATTGGTGGAACGGCGAGCGCTATCTTGGGCCAGCTGCGCTGCTTCAGGCGCAGCGCTGGCTCGTGGATTCACGCGACGAAGCGACCGGTGAACGGCTCGATTTTCTCGAAGATCCGTTTCGTCTCTATCGCTGCCACACCATCCTGAATTGTACGAAGGCCTGCCCCAAGGGCCTCAATCCCGCGAAAGCAATCGCCGAAATCAAGAAAAAGATGGTCGAGCGGCAGGTTTAGCGCCAGCGCAGGCCGCGCTCGGAAACTCATACGTGCTTACCCCGCGTCCAACCGCGTGCCGCGAGATTGCGTTCGCCGGCGGAAATCCCGACCGGCTCGAGCGTCGTTCCCATCGAATCGTTCCAGCGATTGAGAAAGCCGAACAGCGCGACGACGCCGAGGATTTCCACAATCTCGTCGTCGCTCCAATGCGTCTTAAGCGCGGTGGCGATTTCAGGCGTGACGGCGTTCGGTACACTCGCGGCGGCGAGAGCGAAATCGAATGCGGCCTTCTCGGCGGCATTGAACAATGGGCTTTGCGCGTAATCCCAGATCGCGGCGAGCCGCTCCGGGGGCGAACCGAATCGTTCGGCGGCTAAAATCGTGTGCGCCTGACAATAGCGGCAGCCAGCGGCCTGCGACGCGATGAAACCGATCAGCCGCTTCTGTTCGGCGGTCACGCGGCCGAGATTTTCCATCACTGCTTTGTTCAGCTCGGTGAATGAACGCGCGACTTTTGGCCGGCGCTGCATGGTGAGCACGCTGTTGGGCACCGTGCCGAGCGGTCCGCGGAAAAACTGAATCAGGTCGATCAGTTCCGCGTCATGGTTCTCGGGCAACGGATCGACGAGCGGCATGGCGATAGCCTCCGAACGAAACAGTGCGGTTTATGGCAGCTTAAGTTTTCGCTTACGTTGGCCAAGCGTACGCAACCGCAAAGCGTTGAGGCGGATGAAGCCTTCCGCGTCGCGGTGATCGTAAGCAACCGCGCCTTCTTCGAAGGTTACGAGTTCCTGATCATAGAGCGAATATGGGCTCTCACGGCCGACAACCGCGACATTGCCCCTGTAGAGTTTCAGCTTGACGCGGCCGGTGACGAATTCCTGACTCTTGTCGATCGCCGCCTGCAGCATCTCGCGTTCCGGCGTGAACCAGAAGCCGTTGTAAATCATCTCCGCGTATTTCGGCATCAGCTCATCTTTCAAATGCGCGGCGCCGCGGTCGAGCGTGATGCTTTCGATGCCGCGATGCGCGGCAAGTAGAATGGTGCCGCCCGGTGTCTCGTACATGCCGCGCGACTTCATGCCAACGAAGCGATTTTCGACGAGGTCGAGCCGGCCAATGCCGTTGGCGCGGCCAATCTCGTTTAATTTCGTCAGCAGCGAAGCGGGTGAGAGCTTCTTGCCGTCGATCGCGACCGCGTCGCCTTTTTCGAAGTCGATCGCGACATAGGTCGGCTTGTCCGGGGCCTTTTCCGGATCGATGGTGCGCGAATAGACGTAATCAGGCACCTCCTGCGACGGATCCTCCAGCACCTTGCCCTCGGAAGACGCGTGCAACAGATTGGCATCGACCGAGAACGGCGCCTCGCCGCGCTTGTCCTTGGGCGTCGGAATCTGGTGCGCCTCGGCGAACGCGATCAGTTTCGTTCGCGAGGTCAAATCCCATTCGCGCCACGGCGCGATCACGGTCACGTCGGGCTTAAGCGCGTAATAGGTCAGCTCGAAGCGCACTTGATCGTTGCCCTTGCCGGTGGCGCCATGGCAGACCGCGTCGGCGCCAACTTTCTCGGCGATTTCGATCTGCTTCTTCGCGATCAGGGGCCGCGCGATCGAAGTGCCGAGCAGGTATTGACCCTCATACACTGTGTTAGCGCGAAACATCGGAAAGACGTAATCGCGCACGAATTCCTCGCGCAGATCCTCGATGAAGATGTTGGCTGGCTTGATGCCGAGCAGCAACGCTATCTCGCGCGCGGGGCTAAGCTCCTCGCCCTGACCGAGATCGGCAGTGAAGGTGACCACCTCGCAGGCGTAGGCGGTCTGCAGCCATTTCAAAATTATTGAGGTGTCGAGCCCGCCGGAATAGGCGAGCACTACCTTCTTCACCTCGCGTTTATTCGCGCCTCCTTTGGCCATGAACCGATCCAGCCGTATGAACAGGCCGGAAGCCCGGCCGCGGGAAACGGCGCGGACTATAGGCGCTAAGGCCATCGGTGCAAGCCGTGATCATCGTGCGCACAGAATCACGGGACAATGAAAAAGCCCCGCTGACGAGCGGGGCCCTTTATCAAGCGCGCTGGGCGCGGCGGGATTAGTGGTAGTAGAAGCGCGGATTGCGCGCGCAATATCCACCGATGCCGTTGATGGTCGCCTGGCATTGGTAGAAGTTGCTGAAACCGCAATTGTAGGTGGACGCGTCATGAAACGCGCACCACGGATAGATGTACTCGGCCTTGGCCTGATCGCCCGCGCCGGCGAGAAACGCCAGGGCGAACGCGCTGAGAATGATGACTTTACGCATGTGAGATCTCCATGGAATCGTTGGCCCTGCCCTTGGATTAAGGACAAGCTCACGTGTTAGTCGCGGTTCTCGACTTTTGGTTCGAATTCGCCTCGACCTATTCCTACCCCGCCGCCATGCGCATCGGCGCGCTGGCCGGGGCAAACGGGGTGGAAATCCGCTGGCGGCCGTTCCTGCTCGGCCCGATCTTCAAGGCGCAGGGGTGGGAGACCTCGCCGTTCAACGTCTACCCGGCGAAAGGCCGCTATATGTGGCGCGACCTGGAACGGCTCTGCGCCGATCTCGGGCTGCCGTTCCGCCCGGGACCGGGCCACTTCCCGCAAGGAAGCCTGCTCGCGTCGCGTGTCGCCCTTGTCGGCTTTGAGGACGGTTGGGGCGAGGAATTTTCACGTGCGGTCTACAGGGCGGAATTCGGCGAAGGCAAACAGATCGACGATCCGGCGGTGATCACCGAGTTGATCCGCGCGCTCGGACATTCCCCCGAAACGGTTTTCGCCCGCGCGCAATCCGCCTCGATCAAGGACAGGCTGCGCGCGCAGTCGGCACAGGCGCAGCAGCTTGGCATTTTCGGCGCGCCAAGTTTCATCACCGCCGACGGCGAAATATTTTGGGGTAACGATCGGCTGGAGCAAGCACTCGCGTGGGCGAAGCGCATCGCGGTCTAGATGCTTGATTGGGGCATGATCTTTTCCGACCTTCCTTCGCCCGCCGAAGCGGGCTTCGCGAAGGCGGGAAACCGGTTCCCACCCCCGGATCAAGTCCGGGGGCAGGCTTTTTCGGGATCATGCCCTACGGATCGAGCCGCATCGGCAAGCCCGCCTTGGCCATATATTGCTTGGCCTCACGCACGGAATATTCGCCGAAGTGGAAAATCGAAGCGGCGAGAACCGCAGTTGCGTGTCCGTCGCGGATACCCTCGACTAAGTGCTCGAGATTGCCGACCCCGCCCGACGCAATAACCGGTACGCTCACAGCATCGGCAATCGCACGGGTGAGCGCGATGTCGAAGCCCTGCTTCGTCCCGTCGCGATCCATGGAGGTGAGCAGGATTTCACCGGCGCCGAGCGCGACAACCTCCTTCGCATAAGCGACCGCGTCGATGCCGGTCGGGTTGCGCCCGCCGTGGGTGAAGATTTCCCAGCGGTTTGTCGTGCCGGGCTGCGAGATCTTTTTCGCGTCGATTGCGACCACAACGCACTGGTCGCCGAATTTCTCCGCAGCCTCGCGCACGAATTCGCGCCGATTCACCGCTGCCGTATTGATCGATACCTTGTCGGCGCCGGATTGCAGCAGCGCGCGGATGTCATCCACATTGCGCACACCGCCGCCGACGGTAAGCGGCATGAAACAGGCTTCCGCCGTACGCGCTACGACATCGAGGATGATGCCGCGATTTTCGTGGCTCGCGGTGATATCGAGGAAACACAGTTCATCGGCGCCGGCGGCGTCATACGCGATCGCCGCCTCGACGGGATCGCCAGCATCGCGCAGATTGACGAAATTGACGCCCTTGACGACGCGGCCGTCCTTGACATCGAGGCAGGGGATGACGCGGACCTTGAACATTGCAACTCCGACCCAAACGGCCTGCTACCGGGAAATTGGCAGTTAGGCTAGCATTGTCCGTGGTTGCTTAGCGTCAGATGGCCATTCCGGCCGCATGTGAGAATCAGAATGACACTCGTTTTCGCCTGCATTTTCGCGGCCTTGCTTGGCTTTGCCGCCCATCGCGCCAGTGTATGCACAGTGCGCGCGGTGGCGGAAATGTTCAGCTCGCATACCGGGTACATGCTGCTTAGCATCGCAAAGTCCGCGATCTGGGTGCTTGCCATTACCGTCCCCGTCCTGTTGCTGATGCCGGGGGTAGTCGCCACCGTGGGCGGCTGGCAGCTGACGGCTGCCTCCATGCTTGGCGGCTTCATCTTCGGCATCGGCGCCGCCGCCAACGGCGCCTGCGCCTATTCCACCATGGGCCGGCTCGTCGATGGCGAAGTCGGCATGCTGATGACGATTGTCGGCTTTGCAGTTGGTGTGTTCGTCTTTGTCACGCTGGTCGACTGGCAATGGATGGTCCGGCCAGCGCCACGGCCGACCATGCTTGGCGCGTTACCCAACGTGGCGTTAGTTCTTAGCTTCGTACTGCTGGCGTGGGTGCTTTACGAGATCATTAGATTGTGGCGCACGCGCCCGCCAGGAAGCGGATTGAAGGACTTGATACTTGCCCCGCAATATCGGCTCTCCAGTTCCGCCATGCTCATCGGGCTTGCCAGTTCCGTCGTTTTTCTTTTCATCGGCTCACCGGGTTACAGCGCCACCCTGCAGAATGTCGTCGAGGGAATCATCGGCTCGCGGTCCTTGCCGACAGTCGAGCGCGGGATTCTGCTGCTCTCGGTGCTTTTTGGCATGGCAATTTCCACCGTGCAACGCGGCTCGTTCAAGCTCGAATGGCAGCCGCGACCGACTTGGTTACGTAACATCTTCGGCGGCGCATTGATGGGACTTGGGACCGCGATGCTGCCTGGCGGCAATGACGCGCTCATTCTCTACGGCATTCCGAGTTTCTCGCCGCATGCGCTGCCGTCATATGTGACGCTCGCCATCGGCATCGCGCTTGGATTGTTTGGAATGCGCTATTTGCTTGGGTTCAACACGCGCGTTGAATGTCGTAACGATATCTATCGCGCCGAAGCGCAGCCGCGAGGCTCAATCCTTAATTCGCATCCGCCGCGCCAATCTCGGAATTAGCCAAGATCGGCATCATTGGTGCTCAAGTTGGCTGGAGCCGATTTGAAATGCGGATGAGATCGAGTGCGGCTTTCGCGTCGAGCCGCCCGTCATAGAGCGCGCGGCCAACGATTGCGCCTTCGAGCTTTTTCGCCCGCGGTTCGAGCAATGCCTTCACATCATCGAGCGATGCTAAGCCGCCGGATGCAATCACCGGAATTGAAACCGCTTCGGCCAACAAAATTGTGGCGTCGAGATTGAGACCCCTCAGCATGCCATCGCGGGAAATATCGGTGTAGATGATGGCGGCGACGCCGGCGTCCTCGAAGCGGCGCGCAATATCGAGTGCGGACAATTCCGACGTCTCCGCCCAGCCCTGCACCGCGACCTTGCCCGCGCGCGCGTCGAGCCCGACCGCCACGCGTGCCGGATCGAGTGCCGCAGCTTCCTTGACAAATTCCGGATCGTTAACCGCAGCGGTACCGATGATGACGCGGTTGACGCCCTTACCAAGCCAGCCTTCGACTGTCGCCATGTCGCGGATGCCCCCGCCGAGCTGCACCGGGATATTGGTCGCCTCCAGAATGCGCTCGACGGCCGTTGCGTTCATCGGCCGGCCGGCGAAGGCGCCGTCGAGATCAACGATGTGGAGATATTCAAAGCCGGCTAGCTCGAAGGCATAGGCCTGCTCCGCGGGATCGCGATGGAAGACGGTCGCGCGTGTCATGTCGCCCTGCTCGAGGCGCACGCAGACGCCGTCCTTTAAGTCGATGGCGGGGAAGAGGATCATCGTTGCCTTCTCCCCTCCCCCCGCGCAGCGCAGCGAAGCGGCGGGGAGGGGTCGGGGGTGGGGAGCAACTCACCTACGGAACCGGATAACGTGCCCCCCACCCCGGCGCACTTCGTGCGCCGACCCTCCCCACCACTCGCTAACGCTCGCGGGGGGAGGGTAAGTACCGGCAGTGCCGCCAAGACCTGCGTCACGGCGACCACTTCAAGAAGTTAGCAATCAGTTTCAACCCCAACCGCTGACTCTTCTCCGGATGGAATTGTGTGCCGACGATATTGCCGCGGCCGACCACGGCCGTAATCGGCCCGCCATAATCCGATTGCGCGACAAGATCGCTCTGCTGTGCGACATTGAGCTGATAGGAATGCACGAAATAGGCGTGCAGGCCCTGCGGCCCGAGCGCAAGGCCGTCGAGCAACGCGTGGGGCTTGCGCGCGTCGAGTGTGTTCCAGCCCATGTGCGGAATTTTCAGCGTGGGATCGGCGGGTGCGATCTTGTCCACTTCGCCGGGAATCCAGCCAAGACCGTCGATCACCTCGTACTCGCGGCCACGCTCGGCCATGAGCTGCATGCCGACGCAGATGCCAAGGAACGGCCGGCCCTTGCCGCGTACGCTCGCTTCGAGCGCGTCAACCATGCCGGAAACGGCGTTGAGCCCGCGCCTGCAATCGGCGAAGGCGCCGACGCCAGGCAGCACAACGCGATCCGCGCGCGCGACGGCATCTGGATCGTTGGTCACGACGATCGGCTGATCGTGTCCGGATTCGCGGGCGGCGCGTTCGAAGGCCTTGGCCGCCGAGTGCAGATTTCCTGAACCGTAATCGACAATGGCGACGCTCACCTTGGCCCTCCCGGTTCGGGAAAGAGGCCGATGACCTCCGGCGTTGCGTTCGCGGGCATGCGTATGACCGAAGTGGCGGCGGCTGTGGACCTTGTTTGGCGCGTAGTCAACGTCGCAAAGTAACGGCGCTCCGCCGATTCGATGTCATCGCCGACAACGATCCCGACATTCTTCCAGCCACGTCGGTCGAGCGTCCAGCGGCGAAGCGTCGCCGCTTCCAATCCAATCAGTACGGCCAGCACAAA
Organism: Hyphomicrobiales bacterium; assembly: GCA_016210825.1. GTDB lineage: Bacteria > Pseudomonadota > Alphaproteobacteria > Rhizobiales > Xanthobacteraceae > JACQTM01. The sequence continues at coordinate 749 of JACQTM010000072.1, read as the reverse complement.
GCCGACGGCGGTTTGCGTGAACGCGTCCACGCGAAGTATCCACAGACACGTCTCCACGGCCATCACGGCGATGACGTAAAGCACGGTTACGATCCACAGCCGATGAAACAGCATCCAGACTGGGCCAAGCAGCAGCGCCCAGAAGTAAAACCCATCGCGCACGAATGCAAAGCGGTGCGGATCGGCGGACGCTTCGCCTGTCCGCAGCGGCGGCTGATGAACCGTATAAATTGACATGTCCGTTTCCTCAACCAGCGTGTTTTTACCTCACCCTCCCCACCCGGGCCGCGCTTGCGCGCGCCCGGGCGCGGGCTCTTGTGGGGAGGGTCGCTCGCCGAGCTTTTACGAGGCGATCGGGGTGGGGTTATGTTCGTAAGAGCGCCCCCTCCCGCCACGCCTTCGCTCGCTTTTCGAGCTTCGGCGGGCGACCTCCCCCACAAGGGGGAGGTGATCCGAGAAATTCAACCGCCGAGCCGGCCCTTGGTCGAGGGCACTTCGCCCGCAGCGCGCGGATCAATAGCGAAAGCGGCGCGCAAGGCGCGGGCCAGGCCCTTGAAGCACGATTCTGCGATATGGTGATCGTTCGTGCCGTAGATCGTCTCGACGTGCAGCGTCACCCCGGAATTCATGGCGAACGCCTGAAACCATTCATTGACCAGCTCGGTATCGAACGTGCCAACCTTGTCGCGCACGAATTCCGCCTTGAAAACAAGAAACGGCCGTCCCGAAACGTCGATGGCAACGCGCGT
>JACQTM010000076.1 GCA_016210825.1 Hyphomicrobiales bacterium | reverse complement strand
GACCTGGTCTGCCTCGCGCGCGCCGCGATGTGGGATCCGCGCTGGGCCTGGCATGCAGCAGAGGAACTGGGCGCGGAGACGCCCTATGCACCGAAGACCATGCCCTGCCATCCCTCGATGCGGCCGCAGATCTTCCCCAAACGCGCGAAGCCAGCGGCGTGAATCTCAATCATCCCTCCCCTTGATGGGGAGGGTCGTCCGCCGAAGCTCGCGTGGCGAGCGAAGGCGTGACGGGGTGGGGTGACAGCGCCAGACAAAGAGACCCCCACCCGGCCGCTCGTTTGCTCTCGCGGCCACCCTCCCCACAAGGGGGAGGGAAAGCGTCGCTTGATCCGCCCGCGCCCGATGAACGTGGCAAAGCCGGCGCGAGCTGCCGCCTAATGACGTCGCGCACCAGCTTCACTTCACCGGCACAACCAGCGAATAACGCTCGTCGGCGGCCAAGCACTCAGCTTCCGGTTTGCCGAGCTCGCGCCGCACCATGTTGGTTCCTTGAACCAGCGCGACCATTTTATAGAGGGCATGGCGGCGGCTCATGCCTTCGCGACCCATGCCGCAATCGGAACAGATCACCAGGCGGTCGGCGGGGATATACTTGAGCGCAAGGCGAATGTGCTCGGCGACTTCTTCGGGGCGTTCGACCTGGAGCGAATGGTGGTCGATGACGCCAATTGCGATTTTTTTGCCGGTAATGGTCTTACCGATTGCCTCCAGGTCGATGCCGCCCGAAGAGCAAGATTCGAAGGTGATCACGTCGGCATCGACCTGGTTCAGCGCCTCCAGCGCCGGTTTGTAGCTTTGCACCGACGCAAACATGCGCTGCTGCGAGGGATTTCCCCAACACGTGTGACACCACACCTCGGTTTTCTTGCGCAAGCCCTTCACCGTATTGTTGAACACTTCGACCATCAGCGCTGGATTGATCACGGCATCCACGATCCCGCGCACCGCCAGCAGGTGAATCTGCGGCTCCTCCATCTGGATCACCGGGCAACCGGCATCGGCCAATTCGTTCAATTCCTCGTTGAACGCGTTGCTGATCGCAAAGATGCGGTCACGGATATTCTTGTAATGCTGATCGCCTACCGCGAAGGCGACGAGCTCCGGCGTCACCGTGCCAAACTTGACCGGCTTCTTCGTCATGCGCTGCGCCACCTTCCACATGGCGGCGTATTGCAGGTCGCCGCGGCCGACCGGGCCAACAATGCGCGGCATCACCCGCGATTCTAGATAGTCGTGCAGGATATGCCCGCGCGGAAACCACAACCCACCCTTGCCGGCGGGAGTGGGTCGCGGATCATTGCGTTCGAATCCGCTCATGTGATGCGGCGGATAACTCGTCCAGCTTTGCCCTCCAACGTCGTTGTCGAAGTGACAATCGCCATCGGTCACAATATCGAGTCCGGCTATTTCCTGTTCGCGCAGATAGACAGAGACCGTATCGACGTATTGCTCACGGAAACGGGCATTGACCATCGCGTCTAGGAAGGATCGGGTGCTGAGATTTTCCGTATACCAGCTGGGACGCGGCAACGATCCGATAATCGTTGTCGGCAGAATGATATCCTTCGTCGCGCGGTACATTGTTGTTGTCCCCTGGTGAATTCGGTGTGTGCGCCCGATGTCGGCAGATCGAAGTTTGGGCAATCAATTCAGCATTCAGTATAGGCCGATCTGCGGATGTGCCGATACAGCCGGGACGATTTTGGCGCGATCAATGCCATTCGGCCGGCGCGTAGTGGGACGCGCAGTGGGCTAGGCATGCGAGCCGATGCGCCGGGCGCGTGAAGGCACGACGTGCCAGAGACGACCGCATGCCACCTATCATTGTGCCGGCAGATATTCGCCAAGCGGCGGATACCGGTAAACCGGGTGACATTCAATCAGGGCGGACGCGCGAGATGAACTTGGCGAACGCCGCAAGCTGCTGCTTGATGATGTCGATGGTCGGCTGATCCTTCAATTCCAGCGTCTTCTCGTCGAATTTCTGCGGGGCGAAGGTGACGACGACCTCCGGCCGCCCAAACAACAGCGCATCGACGAAAACCAATGATTGCCGAAGATGATATTGCATACGCGAGCCGCCCAATAGGCCAACCGAGGCCGACTGCAAGGCGATAGGCTTGTCTTTGAACGGCTGCTCTTTCAAACGCGACACCCAATCGATCGCGTTCTTGAGCCCTCCCGGAATGGTCCAGTTGTATTCCGGCGAGACGATGATGACGCCATCGGCGCCACTGATCGCATCCGCCAAGGCGATCACGCTATCTGGAAAGCCTTTTTCATTTTGAAGATCGGCGTTGTAAAGTGGAAAATTAGCGAATGACGGCGCGGATGTAATCTTCATGTCCGCCGGCGCGAGTGACGGCAAAAGACGCGCAAGTGCGGCATTGTAGGAGCCCTTGCGCAGGCTGCCGCAGATCGTAATCACATCGACCATAATATTTACGTCCTATATCTTGGTTTCTTGCTATTTCGGCTCAATTCCCGATTTTTTCGCCACGTCGCGCCATTTTGCCACTTCGCTCGCAAGATGTTTGCCGAAATCCTGCGGGCTCGTGAGATTGACGAGCGCGCCGGCGCCGGCAATGCGCTTTT
>JACQTM010000068.1 GCA_016210825.1 Hyphomicrobiales bacterium | reverse complement strand
GAACATCGCACCCTGATCCCGAAAAAAGCCTCGCATCCCAATCTCCCATGCCGATTCACACTGGGAGAACTGAATCACGACACCTACGCTCTGGCGAGGTTTTTCAGCAAACTGCTAGAACGGCGATGATGGATACTCAAAGGATTTGGAAATCGATAGCGGCCGGTCTGTGCGGAAGCACGGCCCACTCTTTCCTCATGTTTCTTAAATCGTGGGCGGGCCTCCTTCCATCGTTTCAACCCTATCAAGATCTGCAGCAAATGCTTGGCCATCTAACCGGCGACCGAGTTGCTCCCGCGGTACCGTGGGTTTTGTCATTCTTGAACGGAGCCATCGTGCTCGGATTTATTTTTGGCCGTACGTACCGGCTGCTTCCAGGCCGAAGCGGCGCCGGCAAAGGATTTGTCTTTGGTGTGCTCGGATGGATTGCAATGGGACTGCTGTTCTTTCCGCTTCTCGGTCGAGGTGTGTTCGCCACGCGATTGGGTCTCGGCCTCGCACCGGCCATTTTTTCACTCGCAATGGTGCTGGCCTACAGCATCACCTTGGGCATCGCATACTCCATGCTTAATCCGGGACGGGAAGCCGGGTTTCGAACGGAATCTTGATTGGCCGCTCAAAAGTGCGCCAAATATCCGCCGTCGACGGCGATCACTTGACCGGTGATATATGACGCCGCGGGCGAAGCGAGAAAGACCACGGCGCCGGCGATTTCCGCCGGCTCGCCCCAGCGGCCGAGCGACGTGCGTTTCTTAAGCCAATCGGCAATTGCGGGATCACCCGCCATCGCGGCGTTGGCCTCTGTCGCGAAATATCCCGGCGCGACCGCATTGACCGTGATGCCCGAGGCGCCGAGATCGGCGGCCAGCGCCCGCGTCATTGCCTCAAGCCCGCCCTTCGCGGCTGTGTAAACGGCATCGCCCGCCCGCGCGATCGGCCCGGCAATCGAAGTGATGTTGACGATGCGGCCCCAGCCGTTTCTCGCCATGATCCGTGCCGCGCGCCGGCTCAAATCGAAGGGCGCGACGAGATCGGCGGCGAGAAGCCGGCGCACATCATCCATCTTGAATTCGAAAAGCTCGCGGCGGTCGCGAACGCCGACATTGTTCACAAGAATATCGAGGTGCGCCTCGACGCGTAGAAACGCCAAACCGACGGAACTTTCATCGGTGATGTCGAATGCAAGCGGCTCCGCGGTGTGGCCTAGCGCTTTCACGTCGGCGACAGCGCGCTCAAGCGCGTCCGGATGCCGCCCGTTGATCAGCACATGTGCGCCGCAGGCCGCGAGCCCTTTGGCGATTTCCAATCCCAACCCGCGCCCGCCCCCCGTCACCAGCGCGACGCGGCCATGCAAATCGAAAGGTGATTGCAAGATCGCCGGCCTTCATCAATCGGTTTTCGGGCCGAAGAAACGCGATCCTACGAGCACGGCAATCCAAATGGCAGCCAAGAAACCAATCCCGATGATCAATTCCATCTGATTCTCCCCTGCTCGCATTAGTTCAATATCGGCGATTGCTCATTGTACGCGATTTGAGGCGATTGCCGCGATTGGCCTGACGGGATGTTGGTTCAAGCGATAAGGAGATTAGGACATTTACGGTCGCGGTTCGAATGGCTTGTTAAACGCATCATCATGCCGGTGGCCATAGCCGGGTGCGGAGCATTGCCGTGCCGATCGCCCGTCTGGCGGACTGAAAACCGGCCGTCGCGTTGATTTTGGTGCGCTTTAGTGCCGCGTTAGGCGAAACTGCCGCTCAAATAACAAAAATGCGGCAAGGAACGCACACCGGCGAGTCGGAGTTTCATTCTCAATAGCCGAATACAGGCAAGACCAAAGGAGAGACAGGAATGAAGCTCGCACCATTGAGTGCGGCGGTTGCGGCTTTGTCGCTTGCGGTGATCACCGCCGCCGGTGCCCAGAACGTATACATCACTCAGCCGCCTTATGCGGAGCCAGCCTATATTCCGGAACCGGCTTACATCTCGCCGGATGCCGTGGCGGTGCCGGCGAAGACCTACGTGGTTTCGGAGCCGACTTACGTGATCATCGAGCCGAGCTATGTCGCGCCAAACTATGTGCAGCCGGGCTATAGCTACATGTCCGATGTGCCCGCTGCTTCCGGCGCCATTTACCCTGGTTACACCGGCATCGTTTACTGCACGACCGACACGGACGGTCACCGCCATTGCCAGTGATGGAATGGCGAAGTGAAATATCAGGCCGCTATCAACCTGCACTCTTTCTCAATGCGTGATTGGCGCGGCGGCGGCGCGAGGACTGGTGATCAGTTCTTGCTTGCGGCTTGCAAGCCAGGAAGCGGATCCTTGACTGGCGAGCCGCCGGGAAATTCGACCGTTGCCATGATGACGCCGCGCTCTTCCATTTCCAGGACCTGGGCCGCGGCGAGAGAAAGATCGATGTCGCGCGCCGTCCAGTTGGCGGGGCCGCGATCGTTGATGGTGACGACAACGCTCTTTCCGCTCTTCGGGTCGGTCACCTTGACGCGGGTGCCGAGCGGCAACGAGCGATGCGCCGCGGTCATGCCGTAGGGATCGTACTTTTCGCCGGTCGCGATCAGCTGCGGCTCGTCGTAAAACGACGCAAGCACGAGCTGCGGCACCGGCAGGACCGGCGGCGCGGCTTCATGTTTCGGCGGCGGCGCGCTGTACCACACGGTGAGACTAAGCGCCGCGACTGTGACAATTCGTTCGAACATCGTTCCAAAGTCATTCCAATGGCTCGCGATACTCCACTCATGAGTCGCAAGACAGGTGATGGTTGTTGATTGCCACGGCGCCCCTTCCAAAGGACCGCAGCGATGCTCACGCAAGGGATCGGCTACAACGTCTGCATTCCGATTCGCGAAGCAGCCGGCAACCAGCCAGCGAAATGTGACGATAGATTCGCGATAATGTGACGATTTTGTGCGCCGCGAAGTGTTACAGAGTGTTACAAGCCCGAATCATTTTTGATCGCGAGAAGCGCAACGTGCGTTTCATTATTTCGAAAACGATGTCGCTTGCGTTTTAAAAAATTGCCGCGGTTAACGAACATTCGCAATGAGTGAAATTAAGTAAGATAAAGTGATGTCGCGCGGCGTTTTGTTCAAGTGCGCGGGGCGACGGACACAGGCGTTGCATTTGGGATCTCGATGTCCACGGCAAGCGTCGAGACCGCCTCGCCGCGATCGACCCGTACCTGCACTTTGTCGCGATCGACGGTGACGTAACGGTCGACGAGCGCGATGATCTCTTCGCGCAGCACTGTAACCAGATCGGACTGATTGGTCAGGCAGCGTTCATATTCCAGCAGAATCTGCAGCCGTTCGCGCGCCATCGGCGCCGAACCGCGGCGTTTGGCGAATTTGAACAGCGTCATGCAGCTCTCCGTCCAAACAGCTTGACGAGCAGACCTTTCCGGTCGCTCGGGATGGCCATTTCAACGTCCTCGCCGTTGAGCCGCCGCGCCGCGTCGCAATAGGCGCGCGCCGCTATGCTCGACGCGTTGCTCAGCGTCACCGGCGTACCGAGATTGGACGCGCGCAGCACCTCGTCGCTTTCCGGAATGATGCCGAGAAGGGGGATCGAGAGAATTTCGAGAATGTCCTCGATATTGAGCATCTCGCCGCGCGCGGCGCGGGCGGGATCGTAGCGGGCGATGAGCAGGCACTTATCCATGCGTTCGCCGCGCTCGGCTTTCACGGTCTTGGCATCGAGCATTCCGATGATGCGGTCGGAATCGCGCACCGAGGAGACTTCCGGATTGGTGACGATAATCGCGGCATCGGCGTGGCGCATTGCGAGGATGGCGCCGCGCTCGATGCCCGCCGGGCTATCGCAAATCACCCAGTCGAACAATTTGCGCAATTCGGCGATGACGCGGGCGATGCCCTCTTCGCTGAGCGCGTCCTTATCGCGTGTCTGCGAGGCCGGCAGGAGCGACAGCGTCTCGATGCGCTTATCGCGGATTAGCGCCTGCGAGAGTTTCGCCGCGCCCTGGATGACGTTGATCAGATCGTAAACCACGCGCCGCTCGGCGCCGAGCACCAGATCGAGGTTGCGCAAGCCCACGTCGAAATCGACGACGCACACTTTTTGCCCGCCTTGCGCGAGCGCGGCGCCGAGCGCGGCGGTGGTCGTCGTTTTGCCGACGCCGCCCTTGCCCGATGTCACGACGATGACTTTCGCCATTTCTTCACCCTCCACGTTTAACTTAATCGAGCGCCGCGATCGTCATCACGTTGCCTTCGAGCCAGGCCTGGATTGGCCGGCCGTGCAATGACGCGCTGAAATCTTCCGAAGTCTGGTAATAGCCGTCGATCGCGAGCAGCTCGGGTTCGGCCTTCTGGCAGAATATGCGGGCGTGCGGATTGCCGTTGGCGCCGGCCATGGCGCGGCCGCGGATCGCGCCATAGACGTGTATCGATCCGCCGGCGATCACTTCCGCGCCGGAACCAATCGAGCCCATCACGGTGACGTCCCCGTTCAGGAAGGTCACCGATTGCCCCGAGCGCACCGGGTCTTCGAGCAGCAGTGAGGTCGGATCCTGCCGCGCCGGCTTCGTCGGCGCGGGCTTCGCCGGCGCCGTGCCGTCGAGTACATCGACTCCCGCTGGCCGGCCGCCTTTCAGGAACGGCGGCAGTCCAGGCCCGAGCTGCGCAGCGTCGGCGCCCTCGATACCCATGGGCCGGATGCCGCGCTGCTCCAATTCGGAGACGAGATGCGCGATGGCGTGACCGCTCAGCGATACCGCCGAGAGATCAAGCACCACCGGCCGCCCGACGAAGAAGCCGGCTGAATTGCGAATCCAGTTGTCCAGTTCGGAAAGCCAATCGGCGACAGGCGGCTCCGGCGTCAGCGCAAACGCCATGAAGGAGCGGCCACGAAACCGCATCGGCGGACGGCTCTGAGCGACGCTGGTCAAAGCGACCTCACTAACTCCTGCTCCTTCGCTTCGCGCGTGGCTAACGGGCTTGATGAGCGAATCGATCATTCCCGGCCTGCCACATCAGCACGCGCCGACGGCTGAGGAGACTGAGTGATTCGCCCCGCACCCACAAGCCACGTCACAACCGCGGCAGCAACGTGGCGGGGGAAAGGAACTCCACGGCTTTGCGTGCGGATCGCGGAGCTGGTGAGTCACTTAGATATATTCGTTTTTCCGCGAGGCGTCGGGAATTCACACGGGACGTCAAGAGAGCGAGACGCCAATCGAGATGCTCAAAAAAAGTCCCGGCTTCTGGGCCGGGACAATTGTTTGACAGGTTCAGCAAACGTGCCGACTAGGCCGGCAACTCGATTTTAACGGCCGCCGCCACCCCCGCCGCCGTCTCCGCCGCCACCCGAGCCGTTCTCGATCGCCGCGATGTCGCTTTCGGAACGGCCGCGCAGTGAAATGCCGCGAGGCGTCGGCACTAGCGGATCGCATGCATCCCAGAAGCCGGCACCGCGCGAGTCGGTATAGACCCAGCACCTGTTACCCGCGCGGAGCGGACCGCCCGGATTATGGACCGTTGCCACGCCGGTTGTTTCGCGCTGCACCGACCGTTTCGACGATTGCGCATCCGCGGCGACAACAGCGGAAATTGTCAGGAGCGCAGCAAGAATCACAATACGCTTCATGGCAAATGCTCCTTT
>JACQTM010000067.1 GCA_016210825.1 Hyphomicrobiales bacterium | reverse complement strand
GGCCGCAGAGATGGACAAGGCCAAGGCCGTCGGCGTCAAAACCATCCAACCGCAGGTGAACAAGTTGGACAAGGCCAAGGCCGTCAAGCGCAAGACCGTCACGGACCAGGCGAAAGGGATGAACAAGGCCAAGGCGGTTGGCGTCAAAACCATCCAATCGCAGGTGGACAAGACGGACAAGGCCAAGGCGGTTGGGCTGAAACCGTTTGACCAGCAGGTGCAAGACACGGACAAGGCCAAGGCCGTTAAGGCCACAACAATTCAACAGCAGGTGGACGAGACGGACAAGGCCAAGGCCGTCAGCGTCAAAACCATTCAGCCGCAAGCGGACGAGATGGGCAAGGCCAAGGCGGTAGACCCCGCGTACCCGGACGCACTGAAGAAAAATAAGGCCAAGGCCGTCGGAGCTTCACCCTCAATGAAAAATCCGCCGGTCAAGGCCAAGGTGATGGGAAACGTCGCATACACCGCATACATTGAATGCAAGCAAGCATGCCATACGCTCTACGGGAGCGGGGAGCAGTACCACAATTGCCTTAAAAACTGTGCCCAGAAATTCGGCTACGACCATACCTACAGTCGGTCCAGCGCAGGTACGCGAAGCGCACTCAACTGCGCGCCCAACATGACGCCGAGCGCGAGCGGCAAGGCTTGCGTTCCGAAGCTCGACACGCTCGGCTCCGACTCCGCGCTTGGCTCCTCGCCCGGCGCCGGGCCAGGAGCATCGGCCGGCGGCGGCGCGGCGGGCCCGCGAGCGAGCGGCCGCCGCTGACATCGGGCGCGCGACCGTCAAGATTGACGCAGCGTTCATGATCGCATGAGCGCTGCGTCGCACCGAAAACAGATAAGCGAAGCGCGGATGGCAAGTTTGCCGCAGCTCGACATGCCGGGCCTCGAGAGCACGCCGGGATCCTCCGGCCACCTGGGAAGAAGAAGGGAGCGGACCCATGCGCGTGTCTCTTGTTATCAGGACCGCATTGATGGTTGTTGCTCTCCATCTCTCCGCAGGGGAGCAAGCTTCAGGGAGTCATAATCCGCATCATCCTCCCCCCGGTCCTTACCCGCTGTGCAAAGATGTATTTAAAAAGAAACCACAAACCTCGTGTTCGACAGGATGGAAATGCGACCTGATCGTGTGGTGTACCCATGGGCTCCAACTTATATCACTCTGCGGTCATTGGGTCTGCATCGCACCTTTACCGCAAGCGCCGAAGGGCGGAGCAAAGGAACAGCTGCAGCGAGCTTTACCGCAAGGGCGGAAAGGCGCGCAAAGTTGCCCGCCGAACATGACGCCAGGCGCGCGCGGCAGCTGCATCCCGAAGCTCGACATGCCGGGCCTGGACAGCGCGCTGGGCTCGTCCGCTGGCGCCGGACCAGGGGCAGCGGCCGGTGGCGCGGCGCCGCGGCGGCGATGAGTTGAGACGCACAATCGCCACACAACAAGGGCAGGCTCGATCACAAGCCTGCCCCTTCTTCTTGCCTCATCAATTGAGTCCGGACCTGGTGCGGACGGCCGGACTCGAACCGGCACGGGATTTCTCCCAAGGGTTTTAAGTCCATGCGTTCCACATCGTTCGATTTCACGCCGCTGTTGCCGGCTGAGCTGCCGGCGCCGGCGGCAAAATGGACGGGGTCGCCCCGATATAATATCACCGGCGGCAACAACGATCCCGATCACGTCCCCGTCGACGGCCTGATCGCCGCGGCGGAAGCCGTGCTCCGGCGCGAGGGGCGCAGCCTTGCGACCTACGGCCTCGCCAGCGGCCCGCAAGGTTACCGGCCGCTGCGCGAGTTTCTTGCCGCGAAGTTAAAACGCGACGCCGGTATCACCTGCACCTTCGACGATATCCTGCTCGTCTCCGGCTCGTTGCAGGCGCTCGATCTCGTCAACGCCGCCTTACTCGCGCGCGGCGACACGGTCATCGTCGAGCGCGATACCTATCAGGGTGCGCTGACGCGGCTTGCGCGGCTTGGCATCAATACAGTCGGTATTCCGCTCGACGGCGAGGGCATGCGCATGGATGCGCTCGCCGCCGCGCTCGCCGATCTCAAGCGCCGCGCCATTCGGCCAAAATACATCTACACGATCCCAACCGTGCAAAATCCGACCGGCACGATCATGAACGAAACCCGCCGCGCCGAGCTGCTGCGATTGTCGGAGCAATACGGCGTGCCGATTTTTGAGGACGATTGCTACGCCGACTTGATCTGGGATGGCCGCCGGCCACCGGCGATTTATGCCACGAGCAAGTCCGGCGGCGTCATCCACATCGGCTCGTTCTCAAAATCGATCGCGCCGGCCTTGCGTGTCGGTTACATCGTGGCGGGCTGGGAGATGCTTTCGCGCATGCTTGCGCTGAAAACCGACGCGGGCTCCGGCGCGCTCGAACAGATGGTGCTCGCCGAATATTGCGCGCCGCATTTCACCGAACATGTCCCGGCGCTGACGCGCGGCCTGCGTAGCAAGCTCGAAACGCTGATGGAAGCGCTTAACGAGCATTTCGGCACGGCGGCCGAGTTCGACGATCCAAAGGGCGGCATCTTTCTCTGGGTAAAGCTGCCGGACGCCGTGGAGACGCTAAAACTCTTCCCATCCGCGCTGGCGGCCGGTGTCGCCATCAATCCAGGGCCGGAATGGTCCACCGACCCCGTTCATGCCCGAAGCCGGATGCGGCTGTGCTTCGCCAGTCCCTCCAAGGAAGAGATTCGCCGGGGCGTCGCCGTGCTCGCGGAAGTGTGCCGCAAGGAATTTGGCGTTCCGGCGCGGATCGCCAATGTCGAACGCCGCGCCGGCGCGTGACAATTGATGATGCGGGAAAGGGCAAGGCTGCGATGCTCTCCGCCGGCAACGTCGAACCGGACTTGTTCTAAAAACTGATTGCGGCGTCTAACTGAACAGAGCGATCCGTTCTTCGTCGGAAAGCGACATAACAGGCGCAAGCGGATCGCCTGGCGCAGGCGCCGCCTTTTGCGCGGGAGCGGGTTGCGCTGCGCGCGGGAGCGCAACGACTTGCGCCGCCGCCGCCGCGGTTTGAGGAAGCGGCGCGCCTTGAACGTTCTTGGCGAGAAGCTCGGAAAGCCATCCACCTTGCCCGACTTGCGGCTTCGATTGCTGCCGCTCGACGGTGAAAGCCCGAGGAGGCGAGGGCGGCGAGATCGTTCTCGAAATCGGCGCGGGTTCCGCGGGCGGCGCGGCAACCATCGGCGCGCGAGCAGGTAACACAGGCGGTGACGGCGGCGGGAGCGGCGATGGTTCGGAAGGCAGCGTCAATGCCATTGCTTGTGCATGGACTTCGATTGACGGCCATTCCGGCGTCGTGTCGGCAGCGCCCGGCGCCGGTTCGGCAGCCGATTTTTCAAGTTGCGGGGTGATGAGTTCGATTTGCTCCCTTTGCACCACGGCAGGTGCCGTCATCTCAGACGGCGCGGGGTGTGCCGCGGCGAAAGGCGTTTCGGCCGGCGGCCCGACAACGCTGTCGTCAACGTCAACGGAGGGTGGCGGAACCGCCGCGGCCGCAGGGCGCAATGTTTTTGGCGCTGCGCTTCTGCGGCCAACCAGCGCCTCAAGCTCACGTAACAAGGCAATCAGCGTTTTCACGCCATCATCGGCCTTGTCGAGCAGGACGCAAGCCTCAGAAATCTCCCGGGTCGTCGCCTCCAGATTGGCGCAAAGCGATTCATCGAGCTTTTGCTCGTGCATGAACCACGATGTTTCCTGAAGATGCTCGATGGCGTCGCCGATTGCTTCGCTCGCTGCCTTGATGGCGGTCGCTGGACCGTCGTAATCGGAGGCGGAATCGATGCCGGCGATGGCGGCAACTGACGCGCCCACCTCCGCGAGCCGCGCTCGCGCGGCCATGATTGCATCCGCCACGCGCGATAAATCCGGCTGCGCGCCTTCGGCCGGGACCGGCGCTAAACTTGACTTTGCGCCCTCGGCGGGTCCTGCGAGAGCGCTGGATTTTGCGCTGTCGCGAATCAAGCCCTCGATGCGGGCGAGAATGGCCAAAACCATTTCGGTGTCGGCATTGCGGTTATGCTTGGCGTATTGCAGAAGGAACCAGCGCCCGCGCTCGGTTTCCATCACCGCATTATAGATGGACTCGTAATCCGCCTCCGCCGGCGGGGAATCCCCATCGGCGAGGGCGGAGGTCTTGTGAGGCGTAGGCTCGTTAGCCATGTCTGGCGAATCCTTGCCGCCAATACTAGCGGAAAAAGAGCGCGAAAGCCGCGATGGCGCGTGATCCTCAAAAATCCACCGATGGCTTCACGCCGCGTTTATGCCTGTTCTTTGCGGCCTTGGGCGCCACGATCGGCGCGCAGCTGCCGTTTTTTCCGGTCTGGCTCGCCGCCAAGGGGCTCGACGCGCGCCTGATTGGCATCGTGCTGGCGATGCCGCTGGTGATGCGCATCGTCTGCGTTCCGCTGATTGCGCGCGAGGCCGACCGGCGTAATTCGGTCGCCGGCGCCATCATTGCAACGTCCGCCGTCTCCGCCGCCGGCGTCATCGTGCTGGCATTCGTTGAGGGCGCGTTTGCAATCTTCGTTACCTATGCGCTGATCTCAATCGCCTTTACGGCGATTATGCCGCTCGCCGACGCCTATGCGCTCATCGGGCTTGCCCGGCGCGGCCGCGCCTATGGCCCGGTGCGGCTTTGGGCATCGGCGGGCTTCATCGCGACCAACCTCGGCATAGGTCTATTGCTTAGTGTGATTGCGCCCGAGCATCTGATCTGGCCGCTCGCGGCGGTTACGGTCATGACCGCTGCAGCGGCGTTCACGCTCGCGCCGGCAGCCCCGCATTCGCCGGATACGACCCCGCACCCGCCCGCGAGCATAGTGTGGCGCAACACGGCATTGCTCGCCGTGATCGCGGCAGCAAGCCTCGTGCAGGCGAGCCACGCAGTTTATTACGGCTTCTCCGCACTCGACTGGCGCGCCGCGGGCTTTAGCGGAACTACGATCGGCGCATTGTGGGCGCTCGGCGTTGCCGCAGAGATCGTGCTGTTTGCCTATTCCGGGCGGTTGCCGCCCGCGTTCGGACCGCTCGTGCTGCTTGCGCTAGGCGCCGCGGGCGCGACACTCCGCTGGGCAGTAATGGCATTCGATCCGCCGGCGACGCTACTGCCGGCGCTACAAGCGCTGCACGCATTGAGCTACGGCGCGACGCATCTCGGTGCGGTCGGCTACCTGGCGCGTGCTGTGCCCGAGCGTCTCGGCGCGACCGCGCAAGGGTATCTCGCGACCGCGCTCGGGATCGCGATGGCCGCGGCGACGGCGCTTTCCGGCGAACTTTACGCCGCATTCGGCGATTTCGCCTATGCGCCGATGGCGTTGTTGGCGGCGGTGGGGCTCGCATTCGCGCTCGTGGCGCGAAAGGTTGGCTGAAAGCCACATACCGCGCGGGTGTTGGTAGTCACGTCAGATAATCTTCGGAACGCCATCCGTTCGAACGCCTGCGCGCGCCGTAGCGCAATTTACGGCTGGCGGCGCTGCAATCCGGGCGGCACCGGGTTCGT
>JACQTM010000064.1 GCA_016210825.1 Hyphomicrobiales bacterium | reverse complement strand
CTGCGGTATCTGATTCCAATTGTCCTCTTCGCAGTGCTCGCGATCACGCTCGGCTGGGGTCTCACGCGCAAGGCGGGCGAGCTCCCCTCGGTGCTAATTGGCAAGGCGGTACCGCAATTCAACCTGCCGCCAGTTAAAGGTCGCACGCTTGGATTGTCGAACGCCGATCTCATCGGAGAAGTCTCGCTCGTTAATGTCTTTGCATCCTGGTGCGTGGCTTGCAGGGAAGAGCATCCACTGTTCATGCGGATGAAGGCCGACGGCATCGTTCCGATCCACGGCCTTAACTACAAAGACCAGCCCGACAACGCCTCAAGGTGGCTCAACACCATGGGCGATCCCTATACGCGCACCGGTGTCGATATTGATGGGCGCGTGGCCATTGATTGGGGCGTGTACGGCGTGCCTGAATCTTTCGTGATCACAAAGGACGGCCACATCGCCCACAAGCACATCGGCGCGATTACGCCGAAGGCTCTGGAAGAGACGATCCTTCCGCTTGTCCGGAGGCTGCAACGGCAATGACCACTGACCACATATTGATCGTGCGACGCTTCGGCCGCTTGAAGTTAGCAGGCTGCTTGCTCCTTGCGGGAACCCAGATCGCCGCGGCGCAGCAGCAGCCGAAGAATTTCGTCATGCACGAAACATCAAGGTCGATTGCTGCAATCGCCTTCGAGGATGGCCAGGGACAGCCGCACAGCCTCACCGACTTCCAGGGCAAGATCGTCTTGCTCAACATCTGGGCAACGTGGTGCGGACCATGCCGGCGCGAGATGCCGGCGCTGGATCGCCTACAGGCCGCGCTCGGCGGCTCGGAGTTCACGGTCGTGGCGCTCTCGATCGATCGCGCCGGAATCGAGCCCGTGCGCAAGTTCTATTCCGAGACCGGAATTCGCAATCTCGCCATTTACATCGACGCCAGCGGAAAATCGCCACGCGTGCTGAACGCCATCGGAGTCCCGACGACGTTTCTCATCGACCGCGAAGGACGCGAACTCGGCCGCGTCGCTGGACCTGTCGATTGGGACGCGCCGGAAATGGTTGCGTTCATCAGCTGCATCATCTCCGGGGATGATGCAGCGCAGTCCCGAAATCATTCGAAACCCACCGCAACGCCACCTTGCGGCGAACGCAGCCTTGGCTTTTCAGCGGGTGGCACAGGTACCAACAGTCAACAGTGACGGAGAGAACTCATGACCTCACCCGAATCCACCGCGCCGGCTGATGCTTCGCTGAGGCGCGAATGGCTGCATTTTGCCCGCTACTATCTTGGCAATCGGTGGGTGCTTCTGACGCTCGGCAGCCTCGTGCTCGTGATTGGCGCTGCCTTCAACTGGGGCTGGCTGGTCGCGGCTGGGATCGCACCGCTTATCATCTCATTGGCGCCATGCGCGATCATGTGCGCGATTGGCCTTTGCAGTTTGAAAAAGACGGGCGGCTCAAGTGAGCCGAAATAATCTCATGTGCAGAACGTGGCGGTAACATCGGTGAAAAAATACCACTGCGGGCACATCAAATTAAATCGATCGATGAAAGGAGAACTTCCGATGCGTAACCTGACAAAGACACCCCTAATCGTCTCCATTCTAGCAGCGGGATTGCTCGCAGTATCGTCTCTATACGCGCATGAGCACAATGGATCGCAAGGCTCGAAGGCGGGAGGCGACATGATGGGTCACGGCGGAATGATGGGAATGATGGGAGGCGGCGGAATGATGGGAATGATGGGGAAAAGCAGCTCGATGATGAATCATTGCGCCAACATGATGCAGGGCGGCGACAATGGCGGCAATCGCCCGAACGAGCAATGGCGGAAGCCCGGCCTTCCGGACAAGGGCAACTGAGAACGCGGTTAGTCCTCATGGTCAGAGCTTGTTCGACGTGGATGAGCGGCTGTCGGTTTCTAGCGCCCTGGAGCATTCGATGAAGTCCTTAAACACTGTTGCCGTCATGGTAGCTCTGGCGATTGCGACAATACCGGAAGCATCGTCGCACTCGGTTAAAGACCTTGAGGCCATGCTCGGCAGCCGGGAGAAGTATTTCCAGCCGATTGACAAGCCTGCTCCCCATTTCGAACTGCAAGATGCCGATGGCCGCGTCGTTGATCTCGCCGCCCTTCGCGGCAAGGTGGTCGTCGTGCATTTTATCTATGCCGGCTGCCCCGACATTTGTCCGCTGCACGCGGATCGAATCGCGGACGTGCAAGCCATGGTCAATCAATCCCCGATGAAGGACGTGGTGCGGTTTGTGAGCATCACGACTGATCCCAAGAACGACACACCAGACGTTTTACGCGCCTATGGCGGTATCCACGGATTGGATGCGGCAAACTGGCTTTTTCTGACAACGACGCCAAACCAGCCGGAGGACACAACACGAAAGCTCGCCGAGCAGTTCGGCCACAAATTCCAAAAAACTGAAAACGAATACCAAATCCACGGCATCGTGACGCACGTGATCGACAAGGATGGGCGCTGGCGTGCCAATTTCCACGGGCTGAAGTTCGAGCCGGCCAACCTTGTCGTTTTCATCAACGCGCTCGTCAACGATGACCATAAGCCGCACGGTCACGACGAACGCGGCATGTGGGACCGGCTGAAAAGGCTTTTCGGCTCATGACAGCGCAATCCGGTGAGACAGCTATCGGCACGCGACAGCGACCAAGTTCGCAATGGCGGCGACGCAACTTTGTGATTGCCGGTGCATCGATCGGTGTGATCGCGGCGATGGTTGCACTCACATATGCCGCCGTGCCGCTCTATCGGCTGTTCTGCCAGGCCACCGGCTATGGCGGCACGCCGCAGGTTGGGGCGGCGGCGCCGGGCGCCGTCGATGAGCGCACCTTCACCGT
>JACQTM010000063.1 GCA_016210825.1 Hyphomicrobiales bacterium | reverse complement strand
TGAGTTCGCGCCGACTTATCCTCGCTGTGGCAGCGAGGACACAGCGCGCGACGTTCCGACAATAAAGTTATCCTCGCCCCTTCCAGCGCGATTATCTTGTTGGCGTCCGATCCAGCGAGGGGCGCTTCATGAGGCGTCTTGAAGTGGGATCGGATGCGGCGCCCGCGGGCGGGGGACGAAACGTACCCCCCGCACCCGGGCGGCGCCGGGCTCCGCCCGCGGGCATTACGACCCGCTGCGAGGAGCTCGCTGACGGCGGACCGTCGCGGTCCGCCCGAGGCCTGGAAGGCGCGGTTGACCCGAAAGGCGCCGCAAGCTCCGGGCCGGAGGCGGAACAAGACGAGAAGCCGAAAGCGCGGACCCGGCGCCGAAGGAGAATGCCGCAAATAGCCCGGATGGCGAAAGTTATCCGGTGGCGCGCCGAGAGGCGCCCGCACGTTACCGGCAACGGTGCGTGCCCCGTTAAGGTTGCGCCTACTCGGCGCGCCATCCCCTCAGCTTTGAGGGGGGGACGGAAAAAGCCTACGGCGTACCCGGCGCCGCAAAGAATACGGGCGGCGGAGCGTTGGCTTTATTCTCCGGTCGTCCCCGCGCAGGCGGGGACCCATATCCACCGGCAGTGGTTATGGGTCCCCGCCTGCGCGGGAACGACCGGAGATTTCGAACGAGGACGCTGTTTGACATTTGAATCACGTGCGAGAGCGCAGCAAAAATCATCCCTCCCCACCCGGGCCGCGCTTGCGCGCGCCCGGGCGCAGGCTCTCGTGGGGAGGGTGGACGCGAGCGCCTGCGAGCGGCCGGGTGGGGGTCGTTCCTGCGAAGACGCCACCCCACCCCGGCTCGCGGCTTCGCCGCTCGCCGACCCTCCCCATCAAGGGGAGGGAAAGAAAAGGAGAGCACCGCAAAGAATACGGAGCGCGGAGCGTTGGCTTTTCATCCCGTCGTCTCAGCCAAACGACTTCCAACTTGATCGGGGGTGTGCGAGCCAGGACCCATCGCCACCCGTAATCCACCGTCCACAGTCTCGACACTCTTTGCCGTATTATCCGCGCACGAATCAAAGCGAGGCCCAATGTATCGACGATTTCTGTCCGCCGCCCTGCTCGCCTCTATCCTTTGCGCCGGTCCGGCGCAGGCGCAGGACGCCCCGCCGCTCGATCTGCTCAAAGCCATTTTGCGCAAGCTCGAAGGCCGGCCGGTGCCGACCGGCATTCTCTTTCGGCCGGCAGCCGCCGCGCAAACCGACGACGTCTGCCGCATGCAACCCTTCGACATGGTGCTCACGCGCAGCGACAACCCGGTGCGCAGCTATTCGGTCCTGCTCGATCGCCAGCAGCACGGCGCAGCACCGGCGCCGCGGCAGATGCTGGCGATGCTCACGCGCGTCACCGTCGATGCCGACGGCAGCCCGCGCGCCTATCATCCCGAGGACCCGGAAGGCGCCGGCACCTGTCAGCGCCTGCGCGGGCCCGACGGCAGCGAGATTCTGCAAGGCGTGTGCGCGCTTGATCAATTCGCCAGCGGGCAGACCCATCTCTTCCGTGGCGCCGACAAGCTCGGCAAACAGGAGCTGTTGCGCGAATGGAAGGACCTGTGGCCGCTGATCCGTGACCGCAAGCTCAAGTCCTTCGATTTGGAAACGCTCGCCGGACCCGGCGTGCCGAAGGGCTATTACCTGTTCCATTGGCGCGAGCGAAATCTCACCGCGTTCTTCAAAAGCTACATCATTCCAAAATCGAAGGACGGCTATCCGTGCGTGCACGGACCTGAGTCGCCGTTCGCCGGCTATTTCGTTGCCGCGACCACCCTCAACCATAATGCACCCGTGCGCGCCGACGGCTGCGCGCCCGCGCGCTATATCGACGCCGAGAAGATTCCGTTCTTCGTGTTGCCCAAGGGCGGCTTCGGCCAAGTCGGCATCGGCGACGTGATGATCGCGCGCCTAAAACACAACGGCGCCGATCGCGTCGTCTACGGTCTCGTGGCGGACGCAGGCCCCCCGCATCAGCTCGGCGAGGGCTCGGTTGCGCTCAACGCTGCACTGCTCGGCAAGGACGGCGCGCCTGTACTAAATATGCGCGATACCTGGGCGCTCGACATCAGCGGGCCGGCTGTCGCCGTGCTCGTGCTTGGCGGTACCAAGCATTTGCTGAAGGGCGATTATTCGCGCCGCAACGTGGAGGCGGTCGCGAAAAGCGAATTCGCGCGCTGGAACGCGGATCAGGGCAACCCGCTGCGCCGGCTCGACGCCTGCATGGCGCAGGCGAAGGTCAACGCCAAGAAACACTAGTGCATGTTCCGGCAAATGCCTGCCCCGGATTTGATCCAGGGTATGCCGTCAGCTCGCCGTCGCCTTGTCCATCAGCGCGACGAGACCTTTGAGCAAATCGATCGGCCGCGGCGGGCAGCCCTTGATGTGCAGATCGACGGGCACGACTTTGTCCACCGCGCCGACGGTGGCGTAGCTCTTTGCGAACACTCCGCAGCCGCAGGCGCAATCGCCGACCGCGATGACCCATTTTGGCGCGGGCGTCGCGGCATAGGTGCGCTCCAGCGCAACCTTCATGTTCTTCGACACCGGCCCGGTGACCATAAGGACGTCGGCATGGCGCGGCGACGCCGCGAACTTGATACCAAAACGCTCGACATCGTAAATCGCGTTGTTGAGCGCGTGGATTTCCAGCTCGCAACCGTTGCACGATCCGGCATCGACCTCGCGGATGGTGAGCGAGCGGCCGAACAGTTTACGTGCGCGCTTCTCGAGCTCGCGGCCAATTTCGGCGAGAGCCGCGTCCTCCGGCGATGGGGCATCGATGGTCACCGGACGCGCAAACAACGATTTTAAGAGTAGCGTGCGCATTTTAAAGATCGTGTCCGGAGTATGAGCAGTTGAACGATTTATTGCAGAGCGGGAAATCCGCGACGATGTTGCCTTCGATCGCGGCCTCCAAGAGGGGCCACTGGAACCACGACGCATCGCGTGCATGCGCCTGCGCGATCCGGCCATCGGCGACGCGCACCCAAACGAACACGTCGCCGCGAAATGCTTCCGTCATCGCGATGCCTTCGGCGGCTTTGCGCGTGACCGGCAGTTTCCGCCGCACCGAACCGGACGGCATCGCCTTGAGCCAATGACGCAGCATCCGCATGCTCTGCTCGACCTCGCGAATGCGCACCCAAACGCGCGCATCGACATCGCCGGCGGTGAACGCTGGAACGTCGAATTTCACTTTGTCGTAGGGCGCATAGGTAAGATCGCGGCGGGTATCGAAGTCGCGGCCCGAGGCACGGCCGACATGGCCTCCCGCCGCCCATTTGGCGACAAGATCTTTGCCAACGATACCGGTCGTGCAGGTGCGATCCTGCAGCGAGGGCGTATCGTCGTAGAGCTGGATGATCTCGGCAAAATGCGGCGCGACGTCATCAAGCATGGTGCGAATGGTGCGCACACCGTCCGGCGAAATATCGGCGGCAATGCCACCGGGCACGATCGCGTCCATCATCAGCCGGTGCCCGAAGGCTTGATCGGCGGCCGCGAGCACGCGTTCGCGGAAGATGCCGCAATGGGCGTGCGCGATGACGAACGACGCGTCGTTGCAGATCGCCCCGATATCGCCGAAATGGTTGGCCATGCGCTCGAGTTCCGCCATTACCCCGCGCAACGCTTGCGCGCGTGGCGGCGCCTCGATATCGAGCGCGGCTTCGACGGCGGCGGCGAAGGCGAAGCTGTAAGCGACGGTGGAATCACCCGAGACGCGGGCAGCGATGCGCGCCGCTGTCTCGATGTCCGTGTCGATCAGAAGCCCGTCGATGCCCTTGTGCACATAACCGAGTCGCTGTTCCAGCCGCGCAACATGCTCGCCATTGACCGTGAAACGGAAATGGCCGGGCTCGATGATGCCCGCATGCACCGGCCCAACCGGAATCTGATGCATGCCATGGCCGGCGACGCGCAGGAATTTGTACTCCGCGGGATCGCGTAATGGGCTCCGCTTTCGCTTGCCGAGAGGCGCACTCAGTCCCCATGCGCCATGATCGAGCCAGGGCCGATCGTCAGGCGTATTTCCCGGGACGTGGCCATAGAGATCATGGATCGCGCGCTCTAGCCGAATGGCCGGCGCGTGGTACCGGCCGATCGAAGGAAACTGGCCATTGCGCACGGCGATCGAGACGACGCACGGCTTCACCAGGTCCGGCGCGCGCAAGGCAAGATGCACGAATTGCGGCTCGCCCCAGAGCGCGAGCAAATCGCCCTCGCCTGCCCCGAGTCGCTGACCGATCTCCGTCCATAGCGCCGCCTCGGCAGCGTAACGCGGCCAAGGGCGCTGATCGCCAGCCGGCCGAAGCGATGACAATGTGCGTGCAAGGCCATTCGTTGCCATCGTTGTCACCCGAGCTGCGCGGCGACGGCGCGGAACCAGCGAACAACCGGTTCCGGCAGCCAAAGTCCCGCGATCAACACAAAGGCAAGATGCACAAACAACGGAATATAGGACGCCTTCACCTTCCCGATCGGTCCCTTCGCCTCGCCGAACACGACACTCTGCAGCCGCAGAATCAGCGCACCGAAGGCGATGATGAGGCCAAACACCAATATGATCGCGTAGATCGGCTGGCGTGCGAATGTCGACGAGACGAGCATGAACTCGCTCAAGAAAACGCCGAACGGTGGAAGGCCGGCGATTGCCAAAACGCCGAATGTAAGTCCCACCGCGAGCACGGGATGCGTCGTCGACAGCCCGCGAATATCGGCGATGCGCTGCGTACCCTTGACCTGCGCGATGTGACCGACGGCGAAGAAGATCGCCGACTTGGTCAGCGAGTGCATGGTCATGTGCAAGAGGCCGGCAAAATTCGCGAGCGGTCCGCCCATGCCGAAGGCGAAGGTCATAATCCCCATGTGCTCGATGGACGAATAGGCGAACAATCGTTTGATGTCCCGGCGCCGATACAGCATGAACGATGCGAAGACGAGGCTGATCAACCCCAGCGCGATCATGATCGCGCCGACATCGAGCGTTTCCGGATTCGTCGCCAGTACGATCTTAAAGCGCAGCAGCGCATAGAGCGCGACGTTAAGCAGCAGGCCCGAAAGCACCGCCGAGATCGGCGTCGGGCCCTCGGCGTGAGCATCGGGCAGCCAGGCGTGGAAAGGCGCCAAGCCGACCTTGGTGCCATAGCCGACGAGAAGAAAAACAAAGGCGAGCGACAATAATTTTGGATCGAGTGCCGTGCCCTTTTCCACCAGTTTGTCCCACGCCATGGCGGAAAGGCCTTCGCCGAGCACCGGCTGGGCGACAAGATAGACAAGGATTGTACCGAAGAACGCAAGTGCGATGCCGACACTGCCAAGAATGAAATACTTCCAAGCCGCCTCGACCGCCTCGGGCGTCCGATAGATGCCGACCATCATCACAGTCGACAGCGTTGCAACTTCAACCCCGACCCACAGCAGGCCTGTATTATTGGCGACAAGCGCCACATTCATTGCGCCGATCATCGCCTGATAGAGCGCGTGGTAGAAACGCAGGAATGCAGGCGTTAACCGGCCGATCTCCAGTTCATGACTGATATAAGTCGCGCTGAAGATGCTGGTGGTGAATCCAACAAAGGCGGTGAGCGTGACGAGATAAATGTTGAAGTCGTCGATGATGAAGACATCGGTGCGCACGCGTTCGACAAATAACAGTGAGATGCCGGCGGCGAGCGTCAGAAACGACGCAAACACGTTCAGCGCCGCACCCAACCGATAGTCTGTGACCAGCGCCAGCACTGGCACGGCGACGAGGGGTATCCACAGAATAGCGTCAAGCGGCGCGATCACGAGTGGTCGCTCCTCTCGCCGCGGAAGCGGTCGAGCGCGCTCACATCCACCGTGTCGAAGCGCTCGCGAATACGGAATACGAATACCCCGAACACGATGAAGGCGATCAGAATCGAGAAGGCGACGGAAAATTCAACGACCAGCGGCATGCCCTTGGCGCCGGATGCGGCGAGCACGAGCCCGTTTTCGAGCGACATGAAGCCGATGATTTGGGTTACCGCATTGCGCCGCGTGATCATCATCAATAGGCCAAGCAGAATAACGGCGAGCGCGAAGGCGAGATCCTCACGCGTCAGCAGACTTACGCCCTGCCCCACGGGCATTACTAAAAGAATGGAAAGCGCAACCAGGCCCAGGCCCGTCAGCATGGTCGGACCGCCGCCGATCACTTGTTCGATTTCGCGGTGAATGCCAAGCCGGCGCACGATGCGATGCAGCGCCGCGGGAATGACAAAGCCCTTGACGGTAAGCGCAATCAAGGCGGTGACCATCAGATGCGGGGCTTCCTGGATGAGCGCCTGCCAGGCGACCGCAAGCGACAGCATGATTGCTTGCAACGCGAAAACGTTGAGTGTCGCCGTAATCCGGTCCTGATAGAGCAGAAGAAAACTCAGCACCAGCATGCTGCCGGCGAGAAGGTGGGCAACGTCGAACGATATCGAGGTCATCACAGCCCTCGCGAAACGAACAGCAGGAATACGGCGAGCGCAGCCGCGGCAAACGCACCGCCGAGGAAAATTGGGTAGCGGAACACGCGCATCTTGGCGACGGCGGTCTCGCCGATCGGCAACAGTGCGGCGAGTAAAGCGATCTTCGCAAGGTAGGCCGCGCCACCCAGCGCCAGCGCCGCAATGCTCCTGTCGGTGGTCGCCATCCCGAACGGCGCAAAGAGGCAAACGAGCAGTGAAAAATACAGCGTCAATTTAAGCGCGGCTGCAGCTTCGATCATCGCCAGATGGCGTCCGGAATATTCCAGCACCATTGCTTCGTGCACCATCGTCAATTCAAGGTGCGTTGCCGGATTATCGATTGGGATTCGAGCGTTCTCCGCAATTCCAACGAATACAAAGGCAAAAAGTGCGAGCCCGAGCGAGACGCGCAACCCAACGTGAGCTTCCGTGAACGCCGCCGCGATCGTCGATAACTGCGTGGTGCCGGCAACAAGTGCGACCGTGAAGACGACGAGCAGCATTGCGGGTTCGGCGAGCGAAGCAATCATCATCTCACGCGAGGAACCAATTCCGCCGAAGGCGGTCCCGACATCCATCCCGGCCAGCGCGAGCGCAAAGCGTCCAGTTGCCAAGAGCGCGACGATGGCAATCAGGTCGGCGGACCAGGAAAATATCAGCCCGGTCGAATAGGTTGGAACCAGAGCTGCGGCTACCCACGTCGTGGCAAAGACGCAATAGGGCGCCACCCGATAAAGCCAGGACGCATTGTGCGCGAGCACGGCCTCCTTGTGCATGAGCTTCCACAAATCCCGGTACGGCTGAAACATCGGCGGTCCGATCCGGCGCAAGAGCCGTGCCTTGACCTTGCGGGTGATGCCGAGAAGGAACGGTGCGATCACGAGGACGCCGAACATTTGCACCGTCTGCGCAGCCAATTCGAGGATCAACTCCATGCGGCCACCACGATAAGGAGCACGATCAGCGCAGAAAAAGTCAGCGTCAAATAGCTGCGGATGGTCAGGAATTGCAGCGCATTGAGCCGGTTCGCGGCGGTGTCAACAAGCCGCGTAAGCGGTCCGTAGACCATGCGCCATGCGGGGTCGAAAACCTTGAGCTGAAAGTTCCCGGCGCGCATTTCGCCGGGCCGTGGCATATCAATTCGCTCATGCACATCGAACACCGTCGTTCCGAACACGCGGCGGATCGGCATGGCAAAGCTTGAACTCGAATACTGCGTTGCCGTCGAAGGATCCGGATAGCCACAATCCCAAATGGCGCTCCGCCGGGTTGCGCGCGTGGCGAATCGATGAATGAACAACGCCGTAAGCCAGCCGGATATGACAAGAAAGAGAAGAATGATCATGCCGTTGTAGGATGAGCGGCTCTCGGCAATAGGCACGATCGAGAACCATGGCGGGCCCGCGTGCTTCGGTACGACCGAGCCGACGAGGCTCTGCGTGACCGGCGCCAAGATGTCGATAACGACGCCAGGCAACACGCCGGCTAGCAGACAAAGCGTGGCGAGAATAAACATCGCGGACAGCGAAAATCGATCGACTTCTTTTGCTGTCTGCGCTGCATGACTTCGCGATCGGCCGAGAAAAGTTACGCCGAAGGCTTTCACAAAGCACGCCGCAGCGAGCGCCGCCGACAACGCGAGCAGAGCGCCAACTGAAGGTACCATCAATTTCAAACCCCATTGCGGCAACTGCGGGCTGACAAGGATGGCCTGAAAGGTCAACCATTCAGAGACGAAGCCATTGAGCGGCGGCAGTGCAGAGATCGCAATACAGCCGATAAGGAAGGCAAACGCGGTTTTCGGCATGGTATGAATGAGTCCGCCGAGACGTTCCATGTCGCGTTCGTGCGTTGCCGTCAGTACGGCGCCCGCGCCAAAGAACAAGAGGCTCTTGAAGATCGAGTGGTTGAGGACATGGAAGAGGCCAGCGGTCAATGCCAGCGCTGCCGCCCAATCGATGCCGTTGGCCTTGAATGCAAGCGCGAGCCCAAGGCCGATGTAGATGATGCCGATGTTCTCCACGGTATGATACGCAAGCAGCCGCTTTAAGTCGTGCTGCATCAGTGCGTAGAGAACGCCGAGTACGGTGGTGAGGCCGGCAAGCGCAAGCACGATCAAGCTGTGCCACCACGCGAGCTCACCGACGAGATCGAATATGATACGAATGAAGCCATAGACCGCGACCTTGGTCATGACACCACTCATCAGCGCCGAGACGTGGCTCGGCGCCGCCGGATGCGCAAGCGGTAGCCAAACATGGAGCGGCACGAGTCCGGCTTTCGAACCGGCACCCACGAGCACGAGAAGCAGCACGAGGGATGCGATCACTGGCTGCGGATGGCTATCGCGGATCGTGGCAAAGACATATCCCCCTTCCGGGCCGGCGAGGAGACCGAAGGCGAGCAAAAGGCAAAGCGTTCCGAAGCTTGCCATGACAAGGTAGATGAATGCTGCGCGTGCGTTTTCAGGCGCGCGGTGGTCGGCCAGCACCAGCGCCCAGGAGGCGAGCGACATAAATTCCCACGCGACAAGAAACGTAAAGGCATCGTCGGCCAGGACGACGAGATTCATTCCGGCGAGATAAGCGGGAAAGTACGGCAATACCCGCAGCGGCGCGGCCTCATGACGGCCATAGCCGAGCGCGTAGAGACTCGCGGCCGCACCACCGAGATTGGTGACAATAAGAAAAAACGCCGAGAGCGGATCGATCCGGAAATGCGTGCCGAGCCAAGGCACGCCGATCGGTAGGGTCAGCGTTGCAACCGCTGCATGTGGATCGAGAAGATGCGCGAGCGCCGCGGCGAGGGCTACCAGCGAGGCCACCAAGCTTCCGGCATAGATGATCGGAGTTCCAACGGCCAGGCGGCCAAGTATTGTGGCGGAGGCAGCGACGATGGCTAAAGCAGCCACGCACCAAAGCGCAATAACGGCAACCATCATCCCTGCTTTCGGAGCCCAAGGCAGAACGGCAAACAGCGCCGTTTCGGGCTCGCGCAATTGAACCGGATTCGGATGTGCGCAGAGATTGATGCCAATGGGCCGAAAATTGCAATGCAGTTTTCGCCCGAAAGCGCGCCGCCAACAAAATAACGGCCCCAGTTGCACGATGCGCAACTGGGACCGCCAAGAGGGGTCTTCTGACTAACGAGACTCGCAACTCACGAGCAGGCGAATTGGTAACGATGGAATGTTACAGGGCGGTGACCCCCGGCACGGGCTTTTCCGCCATGTGGATAAACTGTGGATAACACAATGGCGCAACTCGCGCTCATCCACTCGCTATGCGCGCTAGCGCGATAATCTTTCAAGTTCGGGAAACGGTTGATACATAGCGCTGGCGCATTGCTCGCGATGCTCACGGCCCACAGGAACTAAGCGATCGAGCCGGCCGGAGAGAAAAATCGCGATGTGGTCCTTGCTGCCCGCATACTCGCCGCCACTTTTTCGTGCATTGAAACGCACGCAGCTGACATAAAGATTGGTACCGCCGATAGGCTTGACCGCCGGTTCTGACACCTGAGCATCGCGGATGTTAGACGGATCATTTAAATACGTACGCAGAAATGCGAGCAAATCCGACTTGTATTTAGCCGGATAGACATTAGCCGCATCGGATGCCGCTTTTTGTTCGGGAGTCTGGAAACCGGATTGCACGGCGCACCCGGTCAACAGGGTTGCGACAAGCACGGCTGCAAAACATTTTTCCATCGTCCAGCCCCGATATCAATGACGGGCTCGCACTGTCCCATGTTGGACGAAGACCGAGGGCATTGAAACCAGGCGCCCTGTCTAGGCCGCGCGGCCCCATAACCGGCCGGAGGCGATATCCGCGCCCTCGCGAATGGATTTGAGTTTGAGCCAAACCGCCGGCTCAATCACCCATTCGCGGTTGGTGAACGTGCCAAAACCGCAATCGGTCGAGGCGATCACACGCTCGCGGTCGCCGATCGCCGACACTGCTTCCTCGATGCGCCGGGCGACGACTTGCGGGTGTTCGACGAAGTTACTTGTCGTCTCCACCACGCCGGGAATAAGAATCATATCCTTAGGGAATGGGACTTTCTTGAGCGCTGAATATTCGTGCGCGTGACGCGGATTGGAGAACTCAATCGAAAGCGCTCCGACATTGGCCTGATAGAGGATCGGCAGAATCTTTTCCAGCGCGATATCGTGGATATGGGGGCCTTCCCAATTGCCGTAGCAAACATGCAATCGCACGCCGTCACGTGGAATACCCTCGATCCCCTTATTGATCGAGGCGATCTGCAACTCGATGGCTTTGAAAAATTCAGCGTCAGATTTGTCACGATGAAACATGGTGCGGTCCATGGCAAGATCGGGCGCATCAATCTGCAGGATTAAGCCGGCTTTGTGGATCGCATGATATTCATTCTTCATTTCGCGGGTGATCGCATCAAGATAGGCTTCGTGCGAACTGTAAAAGGCATTAAGCATTGTGCTCGAAATAATACCCGGCGACGGCGCGGTCATGAATAATTCGGAAAATTTTCCCGTAGCGATCGTCTTGAAACGCCTAATCTCGCTCTCGATCGCCGAAATGTCGAGATAACGCAACTCACCCTGGCATTCGGGTGCATTCTGCTGCTTGCTGGTATGCGGGAAACGCCGCATCAAATTGGCGACGAGTTCAGGAAACTCCTCGAATTCACGCCCCCGTCGGCGTTTCGATATTCCCCCGAATCCGGACATTCGTTGCGGAACGTAAGTCTGGAAACCAACGCGCTGCTGCTCGCCGTCATTACCAATGTCTATACCGGCTGAGGCTTGCTTCTCCACGACGTGACGGACCGCCTTGTCCATTTCCGCCTCAAATTGCTTCTGATCGACCTCCTCGCCGGCCTCGCGGCGGATTAGCAAATCCGACAGCGTGTCGTTACGCGGCAGGCTGCCGACATGCGTGGTCAAAATTCGATCGCGGCTCATTTTCATTGGTTGCTCCCGCACCACTGACGTGCGTGCCGACGCTCATCGACATGAACAAAAGCCACGAACATCAGGTGCCGATCAAGGGGTAAACGTGTCGAGCTGACCCCGTTATTGCATTGCCGCGAGGTATCTACTGCGGGTGCAATTATGGTGGGCAATGTCCCATAATTTTACCAGCGCGGCCGCGAAGTAATCGGACAATAAGATCGTCGATGGTGCTTCGATAATGCGGACACTCTTCCCATACCGGTAATGTTCACCTGATCCGTTAGCCAGTGACCATTTATGAATGGCTCATTCTGCTCCACTCGGGATGATAATCGATCCGAGTCGCTCAGTTGGACGACTCCGTTGAGCCTCGGCAAGATAGATGGGTTGATATCCAACCATCGATCCGATTTGCCGCAGTCTTGCGAATTGACCTTGCGGCTTATCGGGTTTACCCTTTGAAAAAACAGCTAATTTGCAAAGCCAGGGAGGGATTCCATGCGGAAATTCACCATTGCATTCGCCGGACTTGCGGCGGCTGCGCTCAGCGCCACTTCGGCGCTGGCGCAGAATACGGTCAAGGTCGGGGTCATAATGCCGTTTTCCGGCCAATTCGCCGATCTCGCGATCCAAATGGATAACGGCATCAAACTCTACATGAAGCAGAAAGGCGACACCGTCGCCGGCAAGAAGATCGAGATCATTCGCAAGGACAGCGGCGGCGTGGCGCCGGATGTCGCGACTAGGCTCGCACAGGAGCTCATCACCCGCGACAACGTGGACATCCTCGCCGGATTTACGCTTTCGCCGAACACGATCGCCGTGTCCAAGGTCTCGGAACAGGCGAAGAAATTCATGGTG
Source organism: Hyphomicrobiales bacterium (assembly GCA_016210825.1). Classification (GTDB taxonomy): domain Bacteria; phylum Pseudomonadota; class Alphaproteobacteria; order Rhizobiales; family Xanthobacteraceae; genus JACQTM01. The sequence continues at coordinate 444 of JACQTM010000063.1, read as the reverse complement.
ATCATGAATGCGGCGACCACGGTGATCATTACCATGTCGCCCTATTCTGTGCGCACCTCGGTAACGCTTCCCTCAGTGGGCGCCACCGCCGGAACCTGGGCCTATAAGAGCGGTATCCGAAAAGCCTATACGATGGTTTCAGACTTTGCGCCCGGCAAAGACGCAGAAGCAGCTTTCCAGGGAGCATTCAAGGCCGCGGGCGGTGAAATCGTTGGCTCGGTGCGAATGCCGCTCGCCAATCCAGATTTCTCCGCGTTCGTGCAACGCGCGAAGGATCTAAATCCGGAATCGATCTTCATCTTCATCCCGGCCGGCTCGCAACCGCCGGCGCTCGGCAAGGCTTTCGCCGAACGCGGGATTGACCCTAAAAAGGTGAAGATTATCGGCACGGGCGAAGTTGGGGACGAACGCTCACTAAAGGGTATGGGCGATGCCGGCCTCGGC
>JACQTM010000069.1 GCA_016210825.1 Hyphomicrobiales bacterium | reverse complement strand
GATCATGTTCTTTGTCATGTCCAAGATCCTCGGACTGTTATTGCTGCCATCGAATATCCTGATCGGGCTTGGGTTGCTTGGTCTTTTGCTGGCGGCGACGCGCTTCGCGCGATTTGGTCGGCGGCTCGCGGCGTTCGCACTGTTCCTGCTAGCGATCTTGGGTTTCACGCCGCTCGGCAATGCGCTGATCCTGCCGCTGGAGCAACGCTTCCCGGCATGGGATCCCTCGCGTGGCGCGCCTGACGGGATCATCGTGCTTGGCGGAGCGATCAGTGCCGAAGTGTCCGCCGCGCGCGGGATGACGGCGCTGAATGAGGCAGCGGAGCGCATGACCATAGTCGCGGAACTCGCCCGGCGCTTTCCGGCCGCGCAAATCGTGTTCACCGGCGGTAGCGCCAATCTTATTTTCCCCGGCGCGCCCGAGGCTGCTTTCGTCATGCTGCTGTTCGAGAGCTTTGGCATCGCACGCGAGCGCATCCGTCTGGAAAGCCGCTCGCGTACGACGGCTGAGAATGCGACCTTCGCCAAGGCGCTGGTTATCCCGCGGCTGACGCAACGCTGGCTACTGGTTACATCCGCCGCGCACATGCCGCGATCGATCGGCGTGTTCCGTCAAGCGGGCTTCATTGTCGAAGCCTATCCGGTGGATTGGCGCACGGCAGGGTGGAGCGATCTGGCCACACCGTTCAGCGCCTTGTCGGCGGGATTGGCGCGCACCGACGCCGCCGCCCACGAATGGTTCGGGTTATTGGCCTATTGGATCGGAGGCCGGTCATCGGAACTCTTTCCCGCTCCCGATCGCCGCTAGTGGCGGCTGCGATCGCCCAGTTGAGCGTTGCCGATCATGATTTCAAATGAAATGATTTGTCCATGCCTTTGATATATCGATATTTTTGTCTTGAAAGGTATCTACATCGATAGACGTACGACTAAAGTTGTATACGCGAAGAAAGAGGGCTAAGATTTTTGCAGCTGGAGCAGTCCAGCTCCAGCACGCGATCCCAACTGGGCCTTCAGCAAGCAAAGACCCAGTCCATCGGAGTGCTCGCGATGCAAACTCAAGACTCGCAAAGCGATATGATGTTCACGCTGCTTTGGACAGCAGGGGCAATCGCCATTGTTGTTGTGCTCGCGGTGTATGTGAGTATGTAGCGTCCGGCTTTGCTGCCAAGTGTTTGAAACGGGCGGTGGGGGCTGCCTCGCCGCCCGTGAATATTCTAAACACCAAACTGTGCCGCGCGCGGTTCACACGTGATCAATGGCGCGCCGCGCATCGGAGGCAAATTGCCGCCACAACATCACCGCAACCACGGCCGCGGTCGAGGCGATCAGCACATAGGGCCCAATGAACCAGCCAAGATAGCCGAGCGCGAAAAAGAACGCGCGCTGACCGCGATTGAAATGCCGTCCGGCCGACTCGAACAGCCGCGCGGTGCGCACAACATATGTTTGCGCTTCCGCGCTGTCCTTCTCGGTCGCAAAGGGCATCGCACCGAGCATAATCGCCACATAGTTGAACAGCCGGTACGACCAGGCAAACTTGAAAAAGGCGTAGACGAAGATGATGGCGATGCCCATTGCCTTCGCCTCCCACTGGCCGCGTGTCATCTGGATGCCGAACGGCAGCGTGGCGACGACGGACAACAGCTCGTCGGTTGAGCGTAGCAACGTGAGCGCGCCGCCGATGGCGATCAGCGAGGTCGAGGCAAAGAACGCCGTGCCGTTCTGCAGCGCGCCCATGATCTGCATGTCCACCATGCGCATGTCACGCGCCAGCATCTGGCGCATCCAGGTTTCACGATAGCGGTCCATCCGCGAATTAAGGCCGCGCCGGCCGTACGGCGTCCTTTCGATCGCGAGCGCATAGGCAAGCCAGGCGCCGGCGAAGAAGGCGATGGCGATCAGATCCTGGATGGAGAAAAGGTACATTGCGCGCCGCGGAATGAAGTCGGACTATCCTCGCGCATCGCGCGGGAATGGCAAGCCGCTTGACGTTGGGTGCCGCTCGGACCATGTGACGGGTAGTATCGGAGGCCCGAACATGCCGCAAAAGATCACCACCAGCGCCCGTTCACTGGTGGATGCCGCGGAGCGCGAAATCGAGACGTTGTCCCTTGAGGACGCGATGAGGCTGCACGGCCGTGACGACGTGGTTTTCGTCGATGTCCGCGATATCCGCGAATTGCAGCGCGACGGACGAATTCCCGGTGCCTTTCACTGCCCGCGCGGCATGGTGGAATTCTGGATCGACCCGGAATCGTCCTACTACAAGGACGTTTTCGCGCAGGATAAGCGATACGTTTTCTTCTGCGGCGGGGGCTTGCGTTCGGCGCTCGCGGCGCAAAGCGCCCAGCGCATGGGGCTTAAGCCGGTCGCCCACATCAAGGGCGGGTTCGGGGCCTGGAAGAAGGCAAACGGCCCGGTGGAGGAGCCGGCGCCAACTCCGGCAAAGCCGAAGGCTTAAATGCGCATAAATCATTCGCGCCGCTGATCGGGCCGATCAGAAGAATTCGCTTGCGAATAAGAATGCTTCGCCTCGATTCTACGCCTTGACCCCATATCACCTCACCCTGTGGAGCGCGCAGCGCGTCTCGAAGGGTGAGGTGCCCGGGCCTTATCCCCCGGATCAAGTCCGGGGGCAGGCTCTTCGAGACGGCGGCCATCGGATCGCGCTTCGCGCGGACCCGTTGGCCGCCTCCTCAGGATGAGGAATGCGACGCAGGAGGCGGACATGGCGCTGAAACTCATCATTGGCAACAAGAACTATTCGTCATGGTCGTTCCGGCCGTGGATCGCCATGAAGACACTGGGTATTCCGTTCGATGAGGAGGTCGTGCCCCTGCACACACCGCAGTTCAAGGCGCGGCTGCCGAAAATATCCGGGACCGGCAAGGTGCCGGTGCTGATCGACGGCGACACGCCGATCTGGGAATCGCTTGCGATCCTCGAACATCTCGCCGAGCGATATCCGAAATCCGGGATGTGGCCTTCGGATTTAAAAGCGCGCGCGCATGCCCGCGTGGTTGCGGCGGAAATGCATGCCGGCTTCGTGCCTTTACGCAACCACTGCCCGATGAACATGCGCCGGCCGGTCAAGCCGCGGCCACTGTCGGCCGAGGTCGACCTTAACGTCAAGCGCATCGATGCGCTGTGGAGCGATTGCCGTGCACGTTTTGGAAAAGACGGGCCGTTCCTGTTTGGCGCTTTCTCCGCCGCCGACGCCATGTACGCGCCGGTGGTCTCGCGCTTTCATACTTATGCCATCGGCGCAAGCGCGCCGGTGCGCACTTACATGAGCGCGATGATGGCGCTGCCGGCCTGGCGCGAATGGCAGGAAGCCGGGAGCAAGGAGACCTGGGTGCTTGACGAAGACGAGGTCGATTAAACAATTTTCGGCTTCGCATAACAGAAAGCCCGGCGTCTTGCCGGGCCTTCTCGTCTGCGGGCCGGATTACATCCGTCCGGCGGCGCAAACGTACGCGGACAAAAACACCACTCACCGCGAACGGCGGTCCGGCCGCCCGCAATACCTTAAAGCGGCTGCACGCTAGACCGTATTAATGACACGGCGATGACAGCCTGCGCCCGTTGAAACCGCCTTGGCTCAGGTGCTGAGCCTGCGCCGCAGCTCGATCAGGAACGGCTTTTGATAATTAATGATTTTTCGCAACGCCTGGACATGGGTGAAATAGGCGATGCAATCGATCTCCGGGAATTCCGCGTGCCGTCCGGAGCGCGGCGGCCATTCCAATTTGAAAGGCATGCTGGCGAACTTGCCGAGGTCGAGATCAGCATGGACGGCGAAAGCATGCACAATTTTCCCGCTCTTTTGCTGGACCGGCGCCAGCGGCAATGTCTCGCCGGTGACGGCAAGGCCGGTTTCCTCGGTGAATTCGCGGTGTGCGCTGGCGAGAAGATCGCCATCCTCGACGATGCCCTTCGGGATCGTCCATGCGCCCAAATCCTTCTTCGCCCAATAGGGGCCGCCCGGATGCGCGAGCAGATATTCAAACTCGCGGCCGCGCCGGCGATATGCGATCAACCCCGCGCTGACTTCACGACTTCGCGCCATTGCCCTCACGTGAATTGCGCCCAACGCACCCGGAGCATAGCGATGAAGTCGATCAATGCTCAATCACTGCTTTGACCTTGAGCTCGCGCGGGTCGACGATGACGACTTTCCCGCTGACGACGAGATAGTGATAGTCGCGCCATTCGGGACGGATTTCGGCCACGCTTGCCGGAAGCGGAAAAAGATTTTCATTGAGCGGCACAGCGGCGCCGACCGAAAGCGGAAACTTTATGTCGGTCGCCTCGCGAAAACCTTGTTTCTTGATGATGTCGACAATGCGGCCGCGCTGGTCGGCGGTGAGGCCGCCTTGCATGCCGGCCGCACCCTGTCCCGTGGTTGCATTGTCTCGCGCCTGCGCAAAATGCGGTTGCGCATGCGCATGACTCGCGGTTGTAAGCATGATTGCGAGCAATGCAGTTAAATGTGCAATGCGTCTCATGAAATCGCCCATATGGCCCTATCACCGGATCGGCGCTTGACTGAGGACAACGCGGCCGCTGAAATTTCGTTTCACACGGCGCGCTCGCCGCTGCCTGGCCGAACGCTAATAAAGAAAAAAGACGGCCCTGGTGCCGTCTTTTCCCTCTTGCAGTTGCTGTTAGGCCGCGAGAACTGCGACGATGATATGCGTCCGCGGGTGGATCACGAGGATCTCATCGCCGACCAGGACGAAGAGATACCCGCGCCATTCCGGGTAGACTTCCACTACCTCGATCGGGAGCGGGTAGAAATGTACCGCTGCCGGAACCACGGCGCCGACCGAAATCGCGAAGGTCACATTGGTCACCGGCTTCACGCGTTTCTGCTTGATGATCGTCGTGATCTTCGTGCGCTGCTCAGTTGTCAGTGACGCACCGGACGAACCGGCCGGACCCTGACCCGTGGTGCTTTGCTGCTTCGCGGGCGCCTGGCCAGCTTTAGGTTGCGCGCTCGGCGCTTGACCCGTGGTGCCTTGCTGCTTCGCGGGCGCCTGGTTGGCCTTAGGCTGTTGCTCCTTGCTTGGAGCTTGGCCCGTTGTCTCACGCGGTTTCGATGGGACCTCTGTCGCCTTCGGCGATTGCGACGGTCCCTGGGTGCTTTGACCCTTAGGCATGGCCTTCGGCTCGATCGTCGCGCCGCCTTTCACGCTGGGCGCTTCTTTCGACGGAGCGGCGCCGGTGGTTCCGGGCTTCATCTTTTTTTCCGCCGGAGCGCTCTGCGCCGCTGGCGGGCCGCCGCCTTCCTTTTCCTTCGCGCCTTGCGCACCCTGCGCCAGCGCGAAGCTCGTGCCCGCGATCAACGCGATCGCCGACGCCGATGCGAGAAGTTTATTCCTCATGACGTCCTCTCTGGATTGATTGTTTTACGCCACAAGGGCGCTATGAAGAGAAAACGCGTGAGGTCAAGCGCCGTTCCGGGGAACCAGCGCATTGTTACGGCGTTTTAACAATCGTGATGTGGCGGTAGCGCGGATAAAATCTATTTCGCCGCGGTGACGACGATTTCGACGAGATGCGGGTGTTCCAGATCGACGCCGAGGCATGCGCGCATCGGCGGGTTCTTCATGTCCACCCATTCGTCCCAGGCACGATTCATTTCCGGCTTCTGCGCCATGTCGGCGATATAGACGATGGCCGTGAGGATGCGGCTCTTGTCGGTGCCGGTGAGCGAAAGACTCTCGTCGATGCGCGCGAGCGCGCTTTTCGTTTGCGCGTAGACCGTCGGTTCGTTGTGCGGTGTGACCGCCACGGCGAAGACGAGATCGTCATGGACGACGGCGCGGCTGCGGGTGGAGCTAAGGCCGGGGAAACGGGTTATCGGGGCGGGCATTACCAAGGCTTCTCGACATTGGTGATGTGGTCGCGGTCGGGCGCGGTGAGGCAGACGCCGATGCACAGATAGGGCAGTTCGGGATGCGGATTGTGCCCGCGATGAAATTTTCCGATCGGCTCGGAATAGACCTCGCCGGCCTTGCCCTTGACCAGCACGCCTTCCTGAAAATGCGCCTCGAAGATGCCCTGCAATGCGATGAAGAAGGTCGCGCCGTTGTGGCAATGGTAGTTGGTGAAGCCGCGCGGGGCGATCTCGGCGTTGTAGATCTGCACCTTGACCTGCGGGTCCTTCGGGATCGAGGCGTAAAGCTGGTCGAACAGCATGTTGCGCTGGAACTGCGCCGGCGGCGCTACCAGGCCGTCGAGCCGCAATTTGAGATCTTTATAGTCGTCGAGCGCGAGCGGTTTCATGCGGAACGCTCCTGTGGATTTTCCGCAAGCTTAAAGCAGAATTGTGTTGGATTGAATCACCCGTTCGTCCCCGCGACCCGTCTTCGCCAAGGCTTCGACGGGCTGATGTCTGAGCCCTCCGAAGCGTGAGCGAAGGAGGGAAGCGGGGACCCAGCATCTTGGACCAAAGAACTGGGCTCCCGCTTCCGCGGGAGCGAACGGAGTTTGGTTCAGCACAATGCAATCATGCTTTAGTGAACCCTCTCCACG
>JACQTM010000061.1 GCA_016210825.1 Hyphomicrobiales bacterium | reverse complement strand
CGCTCTTGCCTTCGCCGCGAATACCGTAGATGTAAATGTTGTTGCGCACGATATGCGCAATATCGACCGGCGCTTCGCCGTGCGGGAATGCGGCGAGGCAGACCTTGCCGCCGCGATTGACCATGCGGATCGCTTCGTTCACAGCGTTGGCAGCGGCCGAACATTCGACGACGTAATCGACGCCCTTACCGCCGTTGAGCTTCTTCACCGCCGCGACGACATCCGGATCCTTGCGAATGTTGACGACGTGATCGGCGCCAAGTTCGAGGCCAATCTTGAGACGGTTGTCGCGCGTGCCGGTGAGGATGACCGGCTGCGCGCCGAGCGCCTTGGCCACGGCGACGCCGAGGAGCCCGATCGGGCCAGGACCGGTAACGACGACGGACTCACCCGCGACGAGCCCGCCGAGCTCGGTGAGCCCATACATTGCCGTACCCGCGGTGACGACAAGGGTCGCCTCTTCGTCCGACATGTCATCGGGGATGGCGACCAGCGTATTGATGTTGTTGACCTGATATTCGCAAAAGCCGCCGTCGGTGGTGAAACCGTTGGCGCGGTGTCCCTTGTCCACGTCGCCATAGTTGAGGCCGTAGTTGTGGCAGGAAGTATACATGCCCTCGCGGCAGCGCTTGCACTGGCCGCATCCGGCATGAATTTCGACGGTGATGCGCTGGCCGATCCGGAATTCGTCGACGCCGGGTCCGAGCGCGACAACCGTTCCCATATATTCATGCCCGGGCGTGAAATTCTTGTTGTGCGGCATGCCGCCCTGGATCATGGCCGGCGGGCCGCTATAGATGATTTCCAGATCGGTGGCGCAGATCGCGACCGCGTCGATGCGCACCAGCACCTCGGCCCTCTTCGGCACCGGCACCGATTTTTCGGTGAGTTTTAATTCGCCGGGATTGCCGAGCACCCACGCCTTCATCTTGTCGGGGATCGGAAAATCGTTGCTCGTTTTCACTCCGGCCGGGGCAAACATCGGTATCCTCCTGTCGAAATCCTATTCGGCGGCTTGCGGCAAACGCCGCATCACGCGACGGTTACGCTTGTCTGATCCAACGCGGCGGCTTGCGTAATCTGCGCGCCCAATTCGACCGAAAGAGCCCGCGTGGCGGCAACCACTTCCTCGCGCATGCGCGCGATGTGCTCGTCGCTCGCACGCATGGTCGGGGTCGAAGCGCTGATCGCGCCGACAACCGCGCCGGCATGATCGCGCACGGCCGCGCCGACACAGATCACACCAGGCAGGAATTCCTCGCGATCGAGCGCGAAGCCGTTGCGCCGCACGAGGCGCAATTCCTCGATCAGTGCCGGAAATTCCGTAATGGTTGTTGGAGTGAAGCGGATCATGCCCTGCACCGTGACGAGGCGCCGTATCTCATCCTCCGGCAGCCACGCAAGCATTGCCTTGCCTGTCGCGGTTGCATGCACGGCGTCCGATTGACCGACCGCGCCGGTATCGACGCGAACGGCGTGACGCGCCTCGCGCTTGAGCAGGGTGACAAGATGATCACCCTGAAGCACGGCGAGATGCACGGTTTCCCCCGTCGCGGCACTGATACGCTCGACATAGGGTTGCGCGCGCCGCGGCAGATCGACTTGCCGCAGGCATGCGAGCCCCAGTTGAACGGTGCGGGCGCCGAGCATGTAGCTGCGCTTGCCGGGTGCTTTCGCTACATAGCCCCACTTCATCAGCGTCGCCAGCAGATGATGGCAGGTTGAAATATTGAGGCCGATACGTCCGGACACTTCGGTCAGCGTGGTTTCGCCGCCGGATTCCGCGATCGCATTGAGAATGGTCAGGGCACGGTCGACCGACTGAATGCTGCTGCGATCCGCGCGCGGCCGTGCTGGCGGCCTCTCTATAATGGCTTGGCCGAGCGTATTGGCAGCCTCCATTGGCATCACTCCCTGCAATCTTATTTTCACAAGAGGACAAGAGGAAATGTGTGCATGGCGGCCGAGTCAAGGATTTTTTGGCGTGGCGAATGTTAATTTCGTATTATGAAATTAACAGGCCTTAGCCGTAATAAACTGCTATAAAAAAACGGTCGAATAGGGGCTGGCACGGTTGGCCCGATCCCGAACAGCCACCCGTTTCCTTAACTACAGCCGGGCTGCCCAATCCGGGGGGCTCAGATCAGCTCAAACTTAGTCCCGGTGTAATGCAGCTTGATGGTGACCGTCCCTTCGTTCACCAGCCATGGCCGAACGGTGAATTTGCGCGCACCGCTGACATGCATTGGGTCCTTTGCCGCGATGGCGCGCGCCTCGGCGAGCGAGTTCGCGCGAATGACGACCATGCCGTCGCCCTCCCAGGTCTTCTCGTCATCGGACCAGTGCGGTCCCGCCGCGAACATGATGCCTTGCTCTTCCAGCGATTTCTGAAACGCCAGATGCTCTTGAATCTTTTCCATCACCGGCCCGAGTCCTTTGACCGGCGTCGTGAACACCACGTAGAGCTGTTTCGCTAGAAAACCATTTTCTTTGGAAATTTTGATTATATCGGCAGCAGGCACTGACATCCGGCTTCTCCCTCCGTCACTTTCGTTGCAATGGCGGCAATACATTCCCTACGCATCGACCCAACGGTCGCCGACCTTCAAGCGATGGCGGACGAGGCCAGGCTTCAGTGATTGCTCAATGAAGCAACCCTTTTGCGCGGCGTCGAGCAGGCGGCGTTTGTCCGCCTCCGACACATCGCCTTCGACATCGACATCCATCGTGAACGCAACTGGCGCGCTTTCATATGGCGCATTGCCGCGCTGTTGCGCCTCCCAGTGGCAGCGCGTCTTCACCGAGAAGCCGCCGATAGGAATATTGAGACGCTTGGCGAACGCGCGAAGCTGCGTCATGACACAAGCTGTCAACGAACTCGTGAAATAGGCGAGCGGATACGGCGCGGTGCCGTCGCCGCCATGAATGCCGCCTTCATCGGTCGGTAAATCGTAGGAAACCGCATACGGCCCACGCAGGTGGACCTTTACGTCGTTACGGAATTTTGCGCGGTTGTCGCCTTCCGCGTCGAATATGACCTCGAACCGCTTCGTCTCGTCCCTATCGGCCATTGTTGCTACCCCACAACCATTCTACCCATGTGCCGCCCTTCCGAACGAATGCCTGCCAGTGCGGAAACATTCCAGCAACATCTTTGTGAATTGGGTTTACCCAACACAATGCGCGGGCGGTCATAGCCGCGTAATCTTTGCCCAACGCCGCGATGCGGGATTATCCCGGTGGCCGGGTTTAAAAACTAATCGTGGTCCGGGCACCGATCACAAGGGCGTTGCCGACCGTACGCGTCGGGTCGTTGGGATCGGGCACATTGCCACCCGGACGCACGATATACTGGACGTCCGGCTGCAAGGTCCACCACGGCGCGAGCTGCGCGATGTAGCTCAACTCGTAAACGGTTTCGGCATTGCGGATCGGATAAGGCGGCCCGTTCAGCGCCAACGTGTCCTGGTCGAACGCCACCGCATCCTTGCTGATCTTGGCATGGGCGACCCCGAGCGTCAGCGTGTCGTCGGCGCGGCCGGGGATCAGTCCTTTTAAACCGACGCCGCCGTCGATGTACCAGGATATGAGATTGCGATCCGACGGCGAGAAGCCGCCGCGAACAAAAACGCTCGCGCTCGATTGCGCGCCGCGCCAAAGCATCTGATCGATGACGCCGTACACGCCCCTATTGTTGCGGTGAAGCAGCGGGTTCTCCGGGCCGGCCGCCAGCGTGACGACGGCGCCCGTCGCATCGATGCCGAAATGCTGGTCGGCGAAATTGCCGGTGTGATGCCAAACGCCGATCTTGTAGGCCGCAGCCAACCCCTTGGCGTCCTTGTCCTGATTGACTTGATATTGCGCCTCGCCGATCCAGAAGGCGCCGCCGCTGAAGCTGAATGTCGTTCCGTGCTTGTTGCAATGCTGCGGATTTTCGCCGCAGTTTTTGCCGGCGGGATCGCCGCTGAACAGGCCGCCGAGGACGGAGAAGCTCTCGGTCAAGTTGATCTGCAGGCGCACGCCCGGCGTCGCCAGCGGATAAGCCGCGCCGCCGCTCGGCAAATTCGCCGCCACCATGGCCGCCCAGCCGAAGGTGCCGTTGATCTGGCCGCCTGCGGTCGTGCTTGTGAGAAATTCGTCGTCGGCCGCGAGCTGGCCGACACGAATGGACGCAACCTTGCCGAATTCCTGCTGAAACCATGCGGTGAACAGCCGGTTCGTGGGGGTGGCGTCGATATTGCTCGGATCGGCGATGCTGCCGACAAAATCCGCCGCGTTATGCTGCGACTTATGGATATGGAATGCCCGCACATGGGTCTTGCCGCCGGTCCAGCCGATCAGTTTTTCCAGATCGGTGTCGATCTGCACGTCGGCGCGGCCCTCGTAGCTTGTGTCGCGCTGCAGGCCGCCGCGCAGGATGCTGAGCGTTTCGCCGATATAGGCGATGCCGATCTCGACGCCTCGGTTCTGCAACGCGGTGCGCACACCGCCCCATTCGCCGCTCAGTTTTTCCCGCTTCCAAATGCCCTGCTCTTCGGCCTGAGCCATGGTGGGTAACGCCGGCAGCAGGCAAATCAGGAATGCTGAAGTGGACCGACGCCAACGTTGATTGCCGTTATATACGTGGATGATTTTTAAGGGGGTCATGGTCTGAGACCTCGGGCGACACGTCAGTGGCACGTCACCGCGAACGAGGTCTCACCGCGCGGCGCGAAGACCGCTTGGTTCGATTATCTGTCAGTACACCCCGACCGACATGCTCGCGAATGACCACGGCTGACGGCAGGTCTCCTGGCTCGCGGGTCCCTACCTTCCGTTGCCTTCCCGGGACCCAAATTCCCAGTGGCATGATAACGGAAGATTAGCCGCTTACAGTTGCGGGGGCAGCCACGGTATTGGACCAAATTCGTCCGCACCGCGTTCCCTTTTGATCCCCCGAAGGGGAACCGTCGATTTAAGCGTAAGATAAATGCAGGAACGAAGTCAAACCTCTAGCTGCACGCTTGATGATCGGTTTGCCGCTATTGGGGAAAAGAATCGAATGGCTAAACGATTGGTGGGCGCACACGGACTCGAACCGTGGACCCGCTGATTAAGAGTCAGCTGCTCTACCAACTGAGCTATGCGCCCGCACCAATAAACTCGACTTTTTTCACTCCCCCGATTTCTTAGGCTCGCTATAGGCTCAGACATCGTGACTTTTAGGTTGCCAGTATGAAGACCGAGGGAGTCGTTAAGTACCAGCGGT
>JACQTM010000060.1 GCA_016210825.1 Hyphomicrobiales bacterium | reverse complement strand
GTGTTAAATGAACTGGTGTGTGGGGGGCATGTCAAAGGCTGGGACGATCCGCGCATGCCGACGCTCGCGGGATTGCGCCGCCGCGGTATCCCACCGGCGGCGATCCGCGATTTCATCAGGCAAATCGGCGTGGCGAAGGCAAATAGCCTGGTTGATGTCGCGATGTTTGAATTTTCGGTTCGCGAAATTTTAAATAAAGACGCCGTTCGGCGCATGGCGGTTCTGCGACCGTTAAAGGTCGTGATTGAGAATTATCCCGCAGGCAAGGCAGAGGAGGTTGAGGCTCTCAATCATCCCGACAATCCTGATGCGGGTACGCGAAAAATCCGATTCGAGCGTGAACTTTACGTCGAACGCGATGACTTTATGGAAACCCCACCAAAGAATTTCTTTCGACTTTCACCGGGCAGAGAAGTCCGCCTGCGGTATGCTTATTTCATCACATGCCGTGAGGTGTTGAAAAATGCCACGGGCGAGGTCACTGAATTGCGATGCACCTATGATCCGGCGACGCGCGGTGGCAACGCGCCGGATGGCCGAAAGGTAAAGGCAACGCTGCACTGGGTTTCGTCGAGCGACGCTGCGTCCGCGGAGGTCCGTCTCTATAATCAGCTGTTCGTACGACCGGCGCCGGATGCGGGGAACTTCGCCGCTGACATCAATCTAGAATCGCTCGAAGTATTGACCGAATGCAAACTCGAGCGCGCACTTGCTGAAGCACGGTCCGGAGAACCGGTTCAGTTCGAACGGCAAGGTTATTTTTGTCTCGATACCGACTCAACGCGCGATCATTTAGTATTTAACCGAACGGTCGTGCTTCGTGATACCTGGGCCAAGGTTCATGGCGGCAAGGTCGTGTGAATTGCACAGCCCTCTGATACACCCTCCACAACAACCTTAGCGTGTAGCATAGTACTGCGGGGGAGCGGGGGCGGGCTGTGCATGACCAAGCGCGATAGAGCTGGCGGTAGGGCTCAGATATGGCCTGAGATTGTAGCGGCGCGGCGGCGGAAGGCCGCAACATGGTTTCAAGACGCTTCACGTTTCACGGAGTGGGCGCAAAGCCATCTTAGAACTTGGATTCTCGCCGATACCGGACCCGGACGGCTATTACCGTGGTTTCCAATCGCATTTGGATTCGGGATCGCCCTTTATTTTACCGCAGATCGTGAACCGGCCGTTTTAGCCGCGCTTGGCGCGCTTGCGGCGGGCATCCTTGCAGCTATCAGACTGCACCAACGGCCGCTGGCGTTTCCCCTGGCTCTAGCCTTCACAGCCATAGCGGCCGGATTCGCAACCGCAACGGTGAAGCGCACATATATCGCCCATCCCGTTCTCCACAATCCGGCGATTGGCGTCGTGATTACGGGATTCGTCGAGGTAAGCGAGGAACGCGCGCGCAGCGATCGGATCATCGTTCGTGTTCTTCGACTGGAGGGCCTGCGCGAACGTTCCAAACTCGAGCGCGTGCGTGTCTCTATACGCAAGGGGCAAGCGCCTCGCGTTGGCACCTATGTAACCTTCAAGGCACGGCTCAACTCACCATTGCAGCCATTGCGTCCAGGCGGATACGATTTTGCTCGTGATCTCTATTTTCAGGGCATCGGCGCTACGGGCTTTGTGCTTGGCCGGATTACCGTATCTGAACCGCCGGTGGCAGGCGGAGCGTGGCTGCGATACGCGTCGGCGATCGCGGCAATGCGTGACGCTATCGATGCGCGCATCCGCAGTGTCTTGAGCGGTGACAAGGGTGCGATCGCTTCGGCCCTAATAACCGGCAAGCGTGATGCGATTTCTACCCCGGTGAGCGACGCCATGTATGTCTCAAGCTTGGCGCACGTGCTGTCGATCTCAGGCTATCACATGGCAGTGGTTGCAGGAGTTGTATTTTTTTTCTTCCGTGCAAGTTTTGCGCTCGTGCCCTCGCTCGCCATTCGTTACCCGATAAAGAAATGGGCTGCACTCGCTGCTCTATTCGCCGCGGCATTTTATCTCCTGTTGTCCGGTGCCGAAGTCGCGACACAACGCTCGTTCATCATGACGGCGATTGTACTGATCGGTGTGATGACCGACCGTCCTGCGTTGACACTGCGCACAATTGCAGTTGCGGCGATGGCCGTACTCCTGATCGCGCCAGAGGCGCTGGTCCATCCGAGCTTCCAGATGTCGTTTGCCGCATCGCTGGCCTTGATCGCCGGCTATCAACATGGCTTGCCGTGGCTTCGCGATGCGGTCGACACTTCGATCGGTTCTCGAATCGCGCTCTGGGGCGGACGTGAAATTGTGGGCTTGATTCTGGCTTCGGTCCTCGCCGGTCTCGCCACGACGCCCTATGCCGCATACCACTTCCATCGCTTGGCACCGTACGGTGTGATCGCCAATCTCCTCGCCATGCCCATCGTGTCCGTTTGGGTGATGCCGGCAGGGCTTCTTGCATTGCTCGCTATTCCCTTCGGATTCGATGCCCCTCTCTGGCGGGCCATGGGTGACGGAATTGACTGGATGATTGCGGTCGCGCTCTGGGTGGCGAACTTGCCAGGGGCCGTTGGACGCATGGCTGCGTTCGGCACGGGTCCGCTTTTGCTGTGCACCGCCGGACTGATCCTGCTCTGTTTGCTGCGCACAAAGCTGCGATGGTCCGGTGCCTGTCTGATCGTTGCTGCGACAACGTGGGCAGTTATGACACCGCTTCCCGACATCCGTATTGCGGCGGATGCCGGCGCTGTTGGTGTAAGGGGTACGGATGGCCGCCTTTTAGTGATGAAAAACTCGAAGGACCCATTCGCGGTGCGTGAATGGCTAGCCGCCGACGCCGACTCGCGCGCGGCGAACGATTTAACACTCGGCACGGGAATTCGTTGTGACGATGCCGGCTGCATCGCCAGTCTCGCCGATGGCCGCATGGTCGCACTGTCGCTTGCACCCGAAGCCTTTGGCGAGGATTGCCGCCGCGCTTCAGTGATCATTACCCCACGCAAGGCTCCGCCGGGGTGCAGCGCTCTTGTCATCGACCGCGATATCTCGCGTGCTTCAGGTGCAATCGAATTGTATCCGAGCAGGAAAGGCTTTGCGATGACAGCAGCACGGCCGAAGGGATTTGATCGGCCGTGGGCAAGTACAGTTCCGCAAGCGCTGGAAAACGTATCCCGGGAGGCAGGCCGTCCGCGAACCCTCGATGCGACGCCCCGGGCGGAAGATCTTGACGCCGACGACTAGGTTGGAGCCATCAATAGCGGCGGAACAGCCCCACCAATTTACCCTGGATGCGTACGCGTGTCGGCGGCAGGATGCGCACTTCGTAGGAGGTGTTTGCGGGCTCGAGTGCTATGGACGCGCCGCGACGGCGGAAGCGCTTGAGCGTCGCCTCCTCGTCATCGATCAATGCCACTACTATGTCGCCTGTATCGGCCGTCTCGGTGCGTTTAATCAGTGCCAAATCGCCGTCGAAAATTCCGGCTTCAATCATGGAATCGCCGCGCACCTCGAGCGCGAAATGCTCACCAGCGGTGAGCAAATCCGGCGGCATATTGATGACATGGCTTTTGGTCTGAATTGCCTCGATCGGCGTGCCGGCGGCGATTCGGCCCATGACCGGCACTGCAATCGGGCGGCCGCTATCGTCCTCCGACGCAGTGCGAACGCGACCGAGATTGCCTTCGATAACATTCGGCGTGAACCCGCGCGCCCGTCCAGATGCCACGCCGTGACCAACCGACTCGGGCAGCTTGATGACCTCGATAGCGCGCGCCCGATTAGGCAGGCGGCGAATAAACCCGCGCTCTTCCAGCGCGGTGATGAGGCGATGGATGCCTGACTTTGAGCGTAAGTCGAGGGCGTCCTTCATCTCGTCAAAAGAGGGGGGGACGCCGCTTTCCTTTAGGCGCTCATGGACGAAGCGAAGAAGCTCGAATTGTTTGCGGGTGAGCATCGGTTGAACCTCCCGGCGGCGATCCGATATAAACCGGACACGAGAAACAAATCATGAACGAACACTATCTGTTCCATATGTGTTCCGCAACCATTTAATTTGACGTGAACAAATCGAAGGATCGCTACAGCGGTAGCTTAACGATGGTGCAGCGGGTACCGACCTTGGCAGGGGGCGCGAGTGGCTCGCGAACAATCAGGCAATCAGCAATCGCCAAGTTGAGCATCATCGATGAATCTTGGGCCGGAAACGGATTTGCGACACCATTTTCAAGTTGTGCCCGCAGATAGTCGGTACGCTCGTCATTGGCGGGAAGGTCGGTTCCAAGCGTCGCCGATTCGGTCGTGAGCGTCAGATCGCGGCGTCCGCTGAGGCTGCGCAATAGGGGTACGAGGAAGAGAGCCGCGCAGACATAAGCCGACACCGGATTGCCAGGAAGGCCGAGCACATGCATGGCGCCAAGCCGTCCGTGCATAAGTGGGCGACCCGGACGTAAAGCAACGCGCCAGAATGACAACGCGATCCCCTCGGCGCTTAACGCCTTCTGCACGAAATCGTAATCCCCGACCGAGGCGCCGCCGGAAGTGAGCAGAATATCCACCTTGGCTTCGCGTGCGCGGCGGATGGCGGCAACCGTATCATTCAAGCGGTCAGGCGCAATTCCGAGGTCGATCACGTCAGCGCCCTCGGCCTTGGCAAACGCCGCCAAGGCGTAGCCATTGGAATAGACGATTTGTCCTGGACCGGGTGCTGTTCCGGGTGGGATCAGTTCGTCGCCGGTCGCGAGGATTGCAACCCTCGGGCGGCGATATACCGACACTGTGGCGTGATTCATCCCGGCTGCGAGTGCAAGATCGCGCGCCCCGAGACATCGCCCAACGGTTAGCAGCGTTTGGCCCTCGGCGAAATCGAGTGCCGCCTTGCGTACATTTTTTCCCAACTTAGTCGGCTTGTTGACGACAACAACGTCGTCCTCGCATGCCGTCACTTCCTGAATAACGACTGTGTCGGTTCCCTCCGGCATGACGCCACCCGTAAAAATTCTGGCAGCTTCCCCCGGCGCAATCGAGCGGTCGAACGGCCGCCCGGCGGAAACCTCGCCAACAACTTTTAAACGCGCTGGCGCCGCCGCGACATCGGAACCACGCACCGCATAGCCATCCATGGCTGAGAGGTCGGCCGGCGGTTGCGTTCGCAATGCCTTAAGATCGGCCGCCAAGATCCGCATATACGCATCGGCAAGTGGGATCGTTTCGGCAGGTAGTGCAGCCGTTTTAGCGAGAACACGTTCGAGCGCATCAGCCACCGAGAGCAGCGCCACGATCACGCTCCGGCGATGCGGTAGGTACCGGACTTTCCGCCGCGCTTTTCGATCAACCGGATTCCTTCAATGCGCATGCCGCGCTCGGCCGCCTTCACCATATCGTAAATGGTCAGGCATGCGACCGAAACAGCCGTAAGCGCCTCCATTTCAACGCCTGTTCTCGCGTTGACCTTGACCGTCGCCCTTACGATTAAACCGGGTAATTTTCGGTTAGGCGCGATATCGACCTCCACCTTTGCGATCGGCAGCGGATGGCATAGCGGGATCATTTCGTGGGTGCGCTTGGCGCCCATAATGCCCGCGATACGCGCGGCGCTAAGCACGTCGCCCTTCTTCGCGTTGCCCTTGAGCACAAGATCCAGCGTACTACGCGCCATCACGACACAGCCTTCTGCGATGGCCACACGCTTGGTGATGTCCTTGATCGATACGTCGACCATCCGCGCCTCACCACGGCTGCCGAGATGAGTAAGCTTACCCCGACGAACCATGATGGCGTTACCCTGCGACACGGGCGGGCCGGGACGGCGTGCGCTTGAGCAACACGCGGGTCGCCGCCGCGACATCGGGTTCGCGCATCAGGCTTTCGCCAACGAGAAAGGTCGATATGCCGAATTTGGAAAGATTTTCAAAATCGGCGGGCGTGGAGATGCCGCTCTCGCCGACGATAATACGATCGCTTGGTATTTTTGGCGCGAGCAATTGGCTTACTGTCAAGGTTGTTTCAAAGGTATTGAGATCGCGATTGTTGATCCCTATCAGCCGCGAGCGCAGTTTGAGCGCGCGCTCCAATTCGTTTTCGTTGTGCACTTCGAGCAAAACGTCCATACCAAAATTTAGCGCAGCGTCTTCAATATCCTTGGATATAAAATCGTCCACTGCCGCCATGATGATGAGAATACAGTCGGCGCCCCATGCACGCGCTTCGGCCACTTGATAGACGTCGTACATAAAGTCCTTGCGCAATGCCGGTAGCGCCGTCGCCGCTCGCGCCGTACTGAGATATTCGAGCTTTCCCTGGAACGATGGCTCATCAGTGAGCACCGAAAGGCACGCTGCTCCACCCGCCTCATAGGCGCGCGCAAGTGCAGTAGCATCGAAATCAGCACGGATCAGGCCACGCGATGGGCTTGCCTTCTTAATCTCGCCGATCAGCGCAAATTGACCGTCGGCGTGTTTACGTTCGATGGCGCGGATAAAACCGCGCGGCGCGATAGTGATTCTGGCTGCCGATTCAATCTCGGCAAATGGACGCGCCTGTTTGGCCACAGCGATTTCCCTGCGCTTGTAGTCTTCTATCTTCCTGAGGATTCCGGCCATGACGATTATGCATTCGACACGGCGATCAACCGATCAAGCCGTCCTTCGGACTCGCCGGAGTCAACCGACTTGGTGGCAAGCGCGATGCCTGACTTCAAGTCCTTCGCCGCACCTGCCACTATCAATGCAGCGGCGGCGTTGAACAGCGCCACATCGCGGAAGGCGCCATCCCTGCCTTCGAGCACCGCCTTGAGCGCCAGCGCATTCGTCTCTGCGTCAGCGCCGCGCAACGCTTCGGGCTTGACGGTCTTCAATCCGGCGTCCTGCGGCGCAACCTCGAAACTGCGTACGGTACCATTTTCGAGTGCTGCGACATAGGTTGGACCCGATGTCGTAATTTCATCAAGACCGTCGGAACCATGCACCACCCAAGCACCTTCGCAGCCTAGATTCTTCAACACATGCGCCAAAGGTTCGACCCATTGCCGGGAGAAAACGCCGACCATTTGGCGCTTCACACCAGCTGGATTAGACAGTGGTCCAAGCAGATTAAAGATCGTGCGCGTACCGAGCTCTACCCTCGTCGCGGCGACATTCTTCATTGCTGGATGATGCGCGGGTGCGAACATAAAACCGATCCCGGCTTCGCTGATGCATCGCGCGACCTGCTCCGGATTTAGATCAATGCGTACACCAAGCGCGCCGAGCACATCGGCTGCACCCGCACGCGAGGAAAGGGCGCGGTTGCCGTGCTTGGCAACAGGAATTCCTGCACCGGCCACGATGAAGGCAGCACAGGTCGAAATGTTGTACGAGCCGGAAGCATCGCCGCCGGTACCGACCACGTCTATGGCGTTGGCGGGCGCGCTCACGCGCAGCATCTTTGCGCGCATGGCGGAGACTGCGCCGGTAATTTCGTCGATATTCTCGCCGCGTACGCGCATGCCCATGAGCAGGCCGCCCATCTGCGAAGGCGTGGCCTCACCGGACATCATACGATCAAAAACGTGGGAGGCTTCATCGCGTGAGAGCACAGCTCCGGTCGCAACCTTGGCGATCAGTGCTTTGAATTCGTCACTCACGTTAGGCTCTCACCGGTTCACGCATGGTCCGCGAACTGATACGACCGTTGGATAAGTTCCACACCTGTGCGATATCGAGAAAATTCTTCAAAATCATATGACCATACTCGGAGGCAATGCTTTCTGGGTGGAATTGAACGCCATGAACTGGCAACGACGTGTGCGAAAGAGCCATCACCAAGCTATCGTCGGATTCTGCGGTTATCTTAAGCATGTCAGGAATGCTTGATCGATCCACCACCAGGGAATGGTAGCGCGTGGCGTGGAACGGCGCGTTGATGCCGCGGAAAACGCCTTCGCCCCTGTGTCTAATCTCGGACAGCTTGCCGTGCATCAAGACTGGTGCGCGCACAACCTTGCCGCCGAACACTTGACCGATCGCCTGATGACCAAGGCATACGCCGAGGATCGGAATCGTGGGCGCTGCCTTGGCGACGAGCTCAAGGCATATGCCAGCCTCATTTGGAGTACAGGGACCGGGCGAGAGCACGATGGCTTCGGGCGATGCCGCGATGACATCGGCAGTCGATATCTTGTCATTGCGATGCACGGCAACGTTTGCTCCAAGCCCGCCCAGATAATGGACGAGATTGAACGTGAAGCTGTCGTAATTATCGATCAGGACGATCATGACGCCCCATTTTACGTGCCCGTGCAAGGTCTTAGACGCGCGCTTCCGGAGGGTCAAGCCGCGTTGATCATTGCCCGCGTACTGCGGCATTGGCAAAGCGGCGCGCCTCTTCAGCTGCGCGGAATAGCGCTTTTGCCTTGTTGATGCATTCCCGCTGCTCCGAGGCCGGATTGGAATCAGCAACGATGCCCGCCCCGGCCTGCACATACATTACGCCATTTTTGACCAGTGCCGTGCGCAAAACGATGCAGGTATCCATCTCGCCGGCCGCGGAGAAATATCCGACGGAACCCGCATAGAGGCCGCGTTTCTCTTTCTCCAGTTCGTCGATGATTTCCATCGCCCGCACCTTCGGCGCGCCGGAGACGGTGCCCGCCGGAAATCCGGCCGCCAGAGCATCGAGCGCGTCATTATCGCCGGCAAGCTCGCCTTCGACGTTGGAAACGATATGCATGACCTGGCTGTAACGTTCGACGAAATATTGATCGGTGACAGTGTCGCTCGCGATTTTGGCAACACGGCCGACATCGTTACGGCCGAGATCGAGCAACATTAG
>JACQTM010000066.1 GCA_016210825.1 Hyphomicrobiales bacterium | reverse complement strand
GGCCACCACGAGCCGCGATGCTCCTCGGCCCCCTTTAGCCAGCCGTCGAGGTCGGTCCCCAATTCGCCAGTCATGGGCGCTGTGCCGGTCCAGAATTGATACTTGCCCTTGGCGACGGGGTTAACGACGCCGGCAATATGACCGGAGCCCGAGAGCACGAATTTCACCGGACCGCCGAAAAATCTTGAGCCGAGGAAGACCGACTTCGCCGGCGCGATGTGATCCTCGCGCGTGGCGAGATTATAGACCGGCAACGTCACATTCTTCAGGTCGAGCTTCTTGCCGTCGATCTCCAAGTCGCCCTTGGTTAGCCGGTTCTCCAGATAGCAATTGCGCAGATAAAAGGAGTGGTTCGCCGCCGGCATGCGCGTGGCGTCCGCGTTCCAATACAAAAGGTCGAACGGGAAGGGTGTCCTGCCGCGCAGATAATTATTGACGACGTAGGGCCAGACGAGATCGTTGGATCGCAGCAAGTTGAACGCCGTTGTCATCTTGCGGCCGTCGAGATAGCCGCGCTCCGCCATCTGCTGTTCGAGCGCGGCAAGCTGTTCTTCATCAACAAAGACTTTCAAATCACCAGCGTGTGTGAAATCGACCTGCGTTGCGAAGAAGGTGGCGCTTGCGATTCGTCTGTCGCCCGTGACCGCCATATAGGCGAGCGTGACCGCGAGCAATGTGCCGCCGACACAATAGCCGGCGGCGTGCACTTCACGTTCGCCAGTGGCTTGCTTGATCGCATCGAGCGCCGCCAGCGGGCCCTCGTGCATGTAGTCGGCGAAGCCCTTGGCGGCGAGGCGGGCGTCAGGGTTGACCCAGGAAATCACGAAAACTGTCAGGCCCTGATCGACAAACCACTTGATCAAGGATTTATCCGGAGTGAGATCGAGCACGTAAAACTTGTTGATCCACGGCGGCACGACGAGGAGCGGGCGCTTGAGCACGTTCGGTGTCGAGGGCGCGTATTGGATGAGCTGCATCAGCTCATTCTGGAAAATGACCTTGCCCGGCGTGGTGGCGAGATTACGTCCGACCTCAAACATCCTTGGATCGGTTTGCCGGATGTTGATGTGGCCTTCCTTGTCAATGTCCTGCTGCAGCATCTGCATGCCGCGCACGAGATTTTCCGCGTTTGAGGACAGCGTCTCGCGCAGCAATTCGGGATTGGTGAGCACGAAATTCGAGGGCGAGACGGCATTGGCGATCTGGCGCACGTAAAATTCCGCCTTTTGCCGCGTGTGTTCGTCAATGCCTTTGGTGTCCTTGACCAGTTGATCAGCCCATCGCGCGCTCACCAGATAGGCTTGCTTGAGAAAATCGAAGAACTGGTTGGACGACCATTCCGGGTCGGTGAAACGCTTGTCCTTCGCATCCGGCTCGACAACCGGCGCTGTCGGTTCTCCCGCCATGCGCTTGACCACGCTGCCCCAAAGATCGAGATAAGCCTTGCCGAGCTTCGACTGCAATTCGACGGCGCGCTGCGGATCGGACAGCCAATACTCCGCGACCTGTCCGAGCGTCTTGACCGCGTCGTTGATATCCTCGGCCACCGCGTCCTTGGCTTTGCCTTCCTCGCGCGGCTTCAGATAGGCAGCAAGCGCCTTGCCGCCTTCTTCGACAAGACGCGCCACATTGTGCGCGAAATCTTCGATATTGACCGCGCCGCCTCCGACCGGCTGTTTGGGCGTCCTGTCGTCCATTCTCAGTTTCCGGTATCACGCCACTCCCGGCGTTAACCTTCGCCAGGCTTGACCGGTTGCCTCCACGCTTTGGTCATATTACCGGGATAGTGGCGGCCTGTATCCCGTCAGTCACCGGTCACCACGGTCCGCTTGGCATTGTCCATGAGCTGCAACGCGCGATATCGATTCCGGCGCGGTTTCTCGTCAAAAATGGCGAGTGCGGTCGTTCTTGCGGCGGCCTTCGGGCTTTCGGCATGCTCCTCCTCGAGCGTCATCGACAATATCCCAGCCTCCGTTGGCGGATTGCCGTCCGGCACGCCTGAACGGCCGGCGGAACCGCTTGCGTACCCGGCCGTACACGACATACCGCCGCCACGCGCCGCTGCAGTTCTCAGTGACGACGAACGCAATCGCCTGGAGGCCGAACTCGCCGCCGCCCGTCTGCGTCAGGAAACCAGCACCGGCACGCTTCCAAAAGATAAGAGTAAGAAGCCGAAGCAGAACGCCCAATAGCCGCGCCCGCCAATTTAAGCGCGATGTCCTCTGGCGCCACGGTTATCCCGTGATAATAAGTGTGAGATATTATCGGCCCCGAATCCTCAAGCGATGCGGTTGCTCCTGAATGGAGGAGCTTGAATTCATGGAAGAATTCCACCGAATCCGGCGTCTGCCCCCTTACGTCTTTGAGCAGGTCAATCGCGCCAAGGCCGCCGCGCGCAACGCCGGTGCCGATATCATCGACCTTGGCATGGGCAATCCCGATCTGCCGACGCCGGCGCATGTGATCGAGAAGCTGAAGGATACCGTCGGCAAGCCGCGCACTGATCGCTATTCGGCGTCGAAGGGCATTGCCGGACTGCGCAAGGCGCAGGCTTCCTATTACGGCCGCCGCTTCGGCGTGAAGCTCAATCCCGATACCCAGGTGGTCGCGACGCTCGGGTCGAAGGAAGGCTTCGCCAACGTCGCGCAGGCGATCACCGCGCCCGGCGACGTCGTGCTCGTGCCCAATCCGAGCTACCCGATCCATGCCTTCGGCTTCCTGATGGCGGGCGGGGTGATCCGCGGCGTGCCGTCGGATCCGACGCCGGAATTCTTCCACGCGCTCGAGCGCGCGGTGATCCATTCGATTCCGAAGCCGCTCGCGGTGGTGGTCTGCTACCCGGCCAATCCGACGGCCTATGTCGCGAGCCTCGATTTCTATCGCGACCTCGTCGCGTTCGCGAAAAAGCACAGCCTGTTTGTGCTGTCCGATCTCGCTTATGCCGAGGTCTATTTCGACAATAATCCACCGCCATCGTTGTTGGAAATTCCGGGCGCGATGGATATTGCAGTCGAGTTCACCTCGATGTCGAAGACCTTCTCGATGCCGGGCTGGCGCATGGGTTTTGCCGTCGGCAACGAGCGCATCATCGCGGCGCTGGCGCGGGTGAAGTCGTATCTCGATTACGGCGCGTTCACGCCGGTGCAGGTGGCGGCGACGGCGGCGCTCAACGGCCCCGACGACTGCATCCGCGAAATGCGCGAAACCTATAAGCGCCGGCGCGACGCCCTGGTCGAAAGCTTCGGCCGCGCCGGCTGGAACATCCCGGCGCCACGCGCCTCGATGTTTGCCTGGGCGCCGCTGCCAGAAGCGTTCCGCGAGATTGGCAGCGTCGAATTCGCCACCATGCTGGTGGAGCGCGCCGAGGTCGCGGTCTCACCTGGCATCGCCTTTGGCGAGCACGGCGAGGGCTATGTGCGCATCGCGCTTGTCGAGAACGAGCAGCGCATCCGCCAGGCCGCGCGCAACGTGCGCCGTTTCCTTGAAACCGGCGTGGAAAAGTTGCACAACGTCGTTCCCCTCGCCACGCGGCGCTAGGGCATGATCCCGAAAAGTGGGAACCGGTTTCCCGCCTTCGCGAAGCCCGCTCCTGCCTGCGCGAAGCCGAAGCGGCTTCGCTTCGGCGAAGGCAGGTCGGCGGGCGAAGGAAGGTCGGACAAGATCATGCCCAATCAAAAATCTGGACCGCGATTGCGGTTTGATATTAACCGATCGCGGTCTAGAGGCGCTGCTCTTAAAGTTTTAACGGACCTGTCATGGCGGCGCCGCTAAAAGTGGGTCTTGCCGGCCTCGGCACTGTCGGCGCCTCGCTGCTGCGCCTGCTCGCGCGCGAGCGCGACGCGCTTTGTCTTCGTTGCGGCCGCTCAATCGATGTCGTCGCCGTCGCCGCGCGCAACAAGGCCAAGGATCGCGGCGTCGACGTGAAAACTGTGCGCTGGGCGACGGATCCGCACGCGCTCGCGCGCGATCCCGGTATTGACGTTTTCGTCGAATTGATTGGCGGCGATGGCGATCCGGCGAAGAGTGCGGTGGAGGCGGCTCTCGCTGCCGGTAAATCGGTCGTCACGGCGAATAAGGCGCTGCTCGCGCGCCACGGCGTGGCGCTTGCCGCACTCGCGGAGAAAACCGGCGTTGCGCTTAATTTCGAGGCCGCGGTCGGCGGCGCGATCCCGATTGTGAAGGTTTTGCGCGATGGATTGGCCGGCGGCGCCTATGCGCGCGTCTATGGCATCCTCAACGGCACCTGCAATTACATCCTGACCCGCATGGAGCAGGAAAAGCTCGCCTTCACCGATTGCCTGAAAGACGCACAGCGCCTCGGTTACGCGGAAGCCGATCCCGCTTTCGATATCGAAGGCCACGACACGGCGCAGAAGCTGAGCATTCTTGCGAGTCTCGCCTTCGGTACCAAGGTCGATCCCGATGCGGTTTACGTGGAAGGCATATCGTCGATCACGCCAGCCGATCTCGATGCCGCCGATGAACTCGGCTATCGGGTGAAGCTTCTCGGTGTCGCGGTGCGCACGGAAACCGGGATCGAGCAGCGCGTGCATCCGACGATGGTGCCCAAGGATTCCGCCATCGCCCAGGTGATGGTGGAGATCAACGCTGTCACGGTGGACGCCGAAGGCATCGATCCGATCACGCTTGTTGGCCCTGGCGCCGGCGGGCTTGCGACCGCGTCGGCCGTCGCGTCCGATCTTTGCGATATCGCGCGGGGAGTGTG
>JACQTM010000065.1 GCA_016210825.1 Hyphomicrobiales bacterium | reverse complement strand
GATGGCGCCGGGATAATTGCGCAAATGCCCTTCCATCCAGTTGACCGTCTCGGCGTCGAGATGGTTGGTCGGCTCGTCAAGCAGCAGCAGGTCGGGCTGGTCGAGCAAAAGCTTGCACAAGGCAACGCGGCGCCGCTCGCCACCGGAGAGCTTGGTCACGTCGGCGTCGTCGGGCGGGCAGATCAGCGCGTCCATCGCCTGATCGACCTTGGAATCGAGGTCCCACAGGCCTTTCGATTCGATCTCGTCCTGCAGCTTCGCCATTTCGTCGGCGGTCTCATCGGAATAATTCGCCGCGAGCTCGTTGTAGCGATCAACCAAGGCCTTCTTCGCCGCGACGCCCTCCATCACGTTCTCACGGACGGATTTCTTCTCGTCGAGTGCGGGTTCCTGCGGCAGAAAGCCAACGCGCGCGCCGTCGGCCGCCCAGGCTTCACCGGAGAATTCCTTGTCGAGGCCGGCCATGATACGCAGCAGCGTCGATTTACCGGAACCGTTGACGCCAAGTACACCGATCTTGGCGTCCGGATAAAACGACAAGTTGATGTTCTCCAGTACCTTGCGGTTGCCTGGATAAGCCTTGGTCAGCCCGTGCATGTGGTAGATGAATTGGCGGCCGTTCATTCAAGCCCCTTAATGCTCCCGCCCAATCGCTAACCGGCGCGGTCCGCGCAAGCTTATAGCGGCGCAGTTGTCGGGAAATTCGGCGCTGATGTAACGACGGCGCTGGCAAAGAGCAAGCGGCGGGAGACGCTAACGAACCGCGATCTCAGGGGCAAATAATGCGCGGTGCCTGACCGGCCACATCGAACGTGCAGCATTGCCGGCCACCGACCGTGATCGGCGATTGGCAATTCGGATTGACCGGCCCGGCGCGATGCGGAGCAGTCCCCGACCGCCGCGATTCGAACCGGTCGATTGCCTCGCGGCGGACAGGTCGCACCTTCGGATCGGCGATGCATGCGTCACCCTCGATGTGAGAGCCGGGACCGCAAACGAGCGGACAGATTCGTGCCGTCTTCGCGCGCACGGCGCCCAGCGCATCGAGGCTTGCAACTTTGACATCGACGCGCGTACCCGCATTCTTATTGAAATGCTCGAGCGCATCGCGCGAGCGTACGCCCCAATCGCCGTCGACCGCGCCGGGATAACATCCGACGCGTTTAAGCTCGGTCTGCAACTGGCGCGTAAGCTCTCCGCTCTCGGGCACGGCTGGCGCGGGTCCGGCGGCGCCCGGTGGCGTGAGCACGGCGATGGCCGGTTCGCTCGCCCGTGGCGCGGGCCCCGCGGCGGTTGGCGGCGCAAGCACGGCGATGGCCGGTTCGCTCGCCCGGGGCGCGGGCTTTTCCGGTTCTGCTGACTTAACCGCCGGAACGGACGGCGGCGGCGGTACCGCAGCCTTGGGCGATCCGGGCGCGGTAAGTTTTGCAAGCTGCGAGCGGGCGAATTCAGAATAGAGGCCGGTGCTGTGGACCGCGAGGAAGGATTCCCATGCCTCCTTCGTTCCGATGCGCTCTGCTAACAGATAGTCTCGCCGTGTGTCGGGTTCCGGGTTCACCGACGCCGGAGCCTCTGGCGCGACAACGGCGATCGCACGCTTCGGCTCGGGCACGAGCGCAACCGTCGAACCGCCGAGCGAGCCATAGACGAACGGCTCCTGCTTGCTCGCCGTGGTCTTGAGCACCTCATCGCGAACCCGGCCGAAGGCGATGCGCACGTCGAGTCCGGGAACGGCCATGTGCTTCAACAGCGCGGTCGTGAACGGGCTATTGGCGCCGCTGCCGTCATCGGCGGTCGAGCCGGCCTTGGCGGCGAAAGCAATCAAGGTATCGGTAGTCGTCGGCTCGACCTTGGCAAGGCCGCTCGTCACCGCGCGCGAGACGACCGTGCGCCGCATCGTCTTGGTGAACGGATTGTCGCGACAGGCATCGAGAACGACGAGGCGAAGCCGTCGCGCCGGCTCGAGCGCGCGAACGATGCGATCGAGCGAAAGCGCTTCGTCCTCGGCGTCGAAATCGCTCGCGAGCCTGGCATCGACCGGAATGACATAATTGATTCCGCCGACCTCGATTCCATGCCCGGCAAAATACATCACCGCGATGTCCGCATCGCGCGCCAAGTTGGTGAAATCGCGGACCGTGCGCTTGAGTTCGAGACTGCCGAGATCCGTTCGTGCCTCAACGACGTCGAATCCCGCCTTCTTGAAAAGCGCGGCGACCGCGCCGGCGTCATTCACCGGATTGAGAAGCTTGGGGACGGTCTGGTAGGCCGCGTTGCCGACGACAAGCGCGACGCGGCGTTCAGCCCGCAGCTCGGTTGCCGATAGGGTGAGCGTAGCGACTAGGAACAGCAGGATTGAGAGACGATATCGCATGGCACTTCCTCAAGCCCCGCCCCGACCCGGAAAGACCAACACCTTTTTCATATTAACAAAGATCGGGCGACAATCCCAGACGGTAGGCTCACATCCCAGGTATTTTACGTGCGGATGCGGCACTGCCCGTTTAAGGTACCGTACTCCCTGCACAATATCTCGCGGGGGCTTCGTTTTCGCCCTGCCGAATGGACCTAAATCATGCGTCATCGCTGCGCGGTTCTCGACGATTACCAGAATGTCGCCATGTCGATGGCCGACTGGTCGAAAGTTTCAAAAGACGTCGAGCTGAAGGTTTTCAACGCTTCCCTGGGGTCGGAAGCCGACGTGGTTCGCGCGCTGTCCGGCTATTCAATCGTCTGCCTGATGCGTGAGCGCACCCTCTTCCCGCGCAGCGTGTTTGAGGCTTTGCCGGATCTACGCCTCGTGGTGACGACGGGCATGCGCAATGCCGCAATCGACATGGAGGCGGCAAAGGCGCGCAAGGTGACGGTTTGCGGCACGGAATCAGCCGGACACCATACGGCGGAATTAACAATAGGCCTGATGCTCGATGCGGCGCGCCGCATCAGCTTCGAGAACGCGCGCATGAAGGCGGGCGAGCCTTGGCAGACAACGATGGGCAGCGACCTTTACGGCAAGACGCTCGGCATCATCGGGCTAGGCAAACTCGGCAGCCGCGTCGCCAAGGTGGGGCTCGCCTTCGGCATGAAAGTAATCGCCTGGAGCCAGAATCTGACGGAAGATAAATGCCGCGAGTTAGGTGTCGCCTACGCGAGCAAGGACGAGCTGCTGCGCAACTCGGATTACGTCACTATCCATGTACAGCTCAGTAGCCGCACGCACGCGCTGATCGGGGCCGCCGAATTGGCGTCGATGAAGCCCACGGCGTTTCTCATTAACACCTCGCGCGGGCCGATCGTGGACGAAACTGCGTTGATCGCAGCGCTCAAGGGCGGCAAAATCGCCGGCGCTGGTCTCGACGTTTACGACATCGAGCCGCTACCGCGCGACCACCCGCTGCGCAAGCTGCAGAACGTCGTGCTCACGCCGCATCTCGGATACGTCACCGCCGATAATTATCGCATCTTCTACGGCCAAACGGTCGAGGCGATCCGCGCGTTTCTCGACGGCAAGCCGATCCGGGTCATCGTCTAGGCCGCAATCGCTCAATATTGAATCGCAATCGCGGGCGCGACATCAATCAGCGCCCGGCGGCATAGCCCTGCATTCCGCGCGGATTCGCCGCCGCACGGCGATAGCGTCCGTCGCGCGCGGCGGCCGTCAGCCGACCTTCCGACCAATCCGGCCCGATCTCGACAATGTGCCCGCGCCGTTCGAGTTCGGCGACCGTCGCCTTCGGCACGCGGTTTTCGACGACGAGTACTCCCGGCCGCGCGGTGCGCGGCCAAAACGAAATTGGGAAATGCTCCGAATGCCAAGCAGGCGCGTCGATCGCTTCCTGCAAATTCATCTTCGCATGCACGTGACGCAGGAAAAATTGCGTCGTCCACTGGTCCTGCTGGTCGCCGCCGGGCGAGCCCCAGGCGAGATAAGGTTCGCCGTCGCGCAAGGCGAGGGTCGGTGAGAGCGTCGTCCGCGGGCGTTTATTCGGCGCCAGTGCGGCCGGATGATCCTCCTCGAGCCAGAACATTTGCGCGCGCGTGCCGAGACAAAAACCAAGCTCGGGAATGACCGGCGACGATTGCAGCCAGCCGCCGGATGGCGTTGCCGACACCATGTTGCCGGCGCGATCGACGATATCGAAATGCACGGTGTCGCCGCGTACCTCGCCGACACGGCCGACGGTCGGCTCGCCGGCGCCAAGCGCACCTACGGCAAGTCTCGGGCCTTGCTCGGACCGTAATTTGACGACGGCGCCGAATCCCTCAACTGAGCCCGGCCGCAACTCAAGCGAGGCCTTGTCGGAAACAAGCGCCCGGCGCTCGGAATTGTAGCCCTTCGAGAGCAGGGTCTCGATTGGAACCGCGACAAAATCGGGATCGCCGTAAAATTTTTCCCGGTCGGCATAGGCGAGCTTGGCGCATTCGACCTGCAGGTGAATGAATTCCGGGCTTTTCGGATCGAGCCCGTCGAGCTTAAAACCGGCGAGCAACGCAAGTTGCTGCAGCATGACCGGGCCTTGGCTCCAAACTCCGGCTTTGCAGACCGTGTACCTTCCGTAGTCGTAGATCAACGGCGGCTCAACATGCGCTTGCCAGCGTGCCATGTCATCGCCGGTCAGCAGACCGCGGTGGCGTTCGCCGCTCACGTCCATGATGTCCTGGGTGCGGCAGAATTTGTCGATTGCCTCGGCGACAAAGCCTTGCGACCAGGCTTTGCGCGCGCGCTCGATCTGGCGGTCGCGGTCAGCGCCCGCGCTCTCGGCGTCGCGCAAAATGCGCGAGTAGGTCTGCGCGAGGGTTGCATTGATAAACAGCGAGCCT
>JACQTM010000057.1 GCA_016210825.1 Hyphomicrobiales bacterium | reverse complement strand
CCATGTAGAGAACGAAGTTTGTGTTGCCGATGCCGCCGACGACCGCTTCGTCACGGTTAAGCTTTGCGATGAGTCGCTTGGTTAATTCGCTGCGGTTCAAGATTTCCGGTTTCATTTGAACGTTTTCCCGCCGGTCAGCAATGGTGACAGGATGAGCGCGACCGGGCACTGCGTCGCTACCGCTTGCTTGATCGAGCGATCGACCACGAAGGTCAGGCTGCCAGGATCGGTGATCGTATGATGGGTGACCGCCAGCGAGTCGAGCACCGGGCGCATGGTGCGATTCACCAGCACTTGGCCGGCGTTGAATTCGCCGAGCGTTCCGCGCTCCGAGATGATCAGGATGGCTGGAATCTGATACGGTACGATTAACGATGCCAGCGCATTTGGAATAACGCCGAAACCACTGGTCTGCATCATGACGCAGCCGCGCAGACCACCCATCCACGCGCCTGCAACCATGCCAAGCGCCTCATCCTCCCGCGCTGCGCCAACCGATGCGAAATAATTATCGGCGACGGCGGCGCTAATGAGGGGGGTCAGAACATTGTCGGGGACATAGCTGACGAGCCGTACGTCATTGGCCTTTAGCGCATTGAGGAAATCGCTCGACCACGTCATACCCACGCTACCCCCGGATTGACGGGTTTATTTATCATGGAGAATGATCGACAGTAACCGGGCTTGCGCGTTCCGGCGACAGGCCGGCCGCGATGACAAACGAACTGGGAGGACATCCGATGTCGAGATGGAAAACGGCAATCCTTGCTGGTTTGGCGCTGGCGGTAACATTCGTCCCCGCGCACGGTCAGACATATCCGGAGCGGCCTATCACGCTGATCATTCCATTCCCACCGGGCGGCAGCACTACCATTGTCGGGCGCATCATCGCCGACAAGATGAGCGAGACGCTTGGTCAGCAAATCGTGGTCGATAATCGCGGCGGCGCCGGCGGCACTATCGGAACGCGAGCAGCCGCCAAGAGCACGCCCGACGGCTATACAATTCTGTTTGGCTATACCGGTACATTGGCGGTTGCGCCGAGTTTCTATCCAAACGGCGGTTACGATCCGCGCAAGGACTTCGTGCCGATCGGCAGGATCGGAATGGCACCGAGCACCGTCGTCGTGCACCCCTCGTTTCAAGTGCGTACGATTGCCGAACTGATTGCTTACGCGAAAGCCAATCCGGGCAAGGTCAATTATGGATCGGCGGGCGTTGGCAGCCTCAATCACATCGCCGGTGAATATTTGGCTGCGAAAGCCGGCATCAAACTAACCCATGTACCATATAAGGGTAGCGGGCCGGTCATGACTGATCTGCTTGGCGGCCACATCCCACTGGCATTCGCCCCGATCCCGACGGTGCATTCCAATGTTTCCAGCGGATTGCTGCGTGCGCTGGCAGTGACCAGCCTCAAGCGATCAAGTCTGCTGCCCGACGTTCCGACGGTCGTGGAATCCGGTATTCCCAATTTTGAAGCGGTGCTGCGTTATGGCCTGGTCGCACCGGTGGGGACACCGCCTGCGATCATTGCGCGGCTTAACAAGGAGCTCAACGCCGCACTCGCCACGGACGATGTGAAAAAGCGCCTAGCTGTCGAAGGCGCGGAGCCGTTACCGAGTACGCCGGAGGAATACGCCGCCGACATCGATCGCGAAGAGACGCAATGGTCGAAGGTGGTGAAGGATGCTGGGGTTAAGGTTGAAAAATAAGTGTCGGTTCAGCCGTTCGGCCATGGCACGGCGGCGGTCCGACCCGCCCTTACATGGCATAGTCAGCCGCGCGATGGTTTTGTAAAGACGGGGCGTGAATAAAGAACCCGAAATCCTATTTGAGCGCCGGGGAGCGGCAGGCATTGTCACGCTCAATCGACCGGCCGCGCTAAACGCGGTGACCCATAACATGGTGCGGGTGCTCGCCGCGAAACTCAGCGAATGGGCAAACGACGTGGCGATTACCCGCGTCATCATTATCGCAGCGGGCGGACGTGCCTTTTCCGCGGGCGGTGACATTCGTGCGCTTTACGATCTCGGCCGTGCCGGAAGGCACAAAGTTGCATTACAATTTTGGCGCGATGAATATCCGCTCAACGCCTTCATCAAGCGTTATCCGAAACCCTACGTAGCGCTGATCGATGGTATCGTGATGGGTGGCGGGGTCGGTATATCGATCCACGGCTCGCACCGGGTCGCGGGCGACCGCTTCGCCTTTGCCATGCCCGAAGTGGGAATCGGCTTTTTCCCCGATGTGGGCGCGACATGGTTCCTGCCGCGAATGCCTGGCGAGCTCGGCACCTATTGCGCTTTAACCGGTGAACGCTTATCCGCTGCGGACGCGGTCGCGACCGGCGTCGCTACGCAACGTGTGGCATCGAAACGCTTTCCTGAACTTCTCGATGGGCTCACAGGAACCGTGCCGGTCGATGCACTGCTCGCGGCCTTTGCCGAACCAGCGGGCGAGCAGAAATTAATCGCCCATCGCGCTGCCATTGATCGGCTATTCATGGGCGAAACCGTGGAAGCAATCCTGTCGGCGCTCGATGCGAAAGCCAGTTCGGGCGGCGCGGACGCGGCATTTGCAGTCAATGCAGCCGCAACGATGCGTACAAAATCGCCCTTGAGTCTAAAAATCGCACTTCGCCAGATTCGGGCTGGAAAAAACTGGGATTTCGAAACATGCATGCGAACGGAATTTCGTATCGTTTCGCGCATTGTTCTTGGTCATGATTTCTATGAGGGTGTGCGCGCGGTGATCGTGGATAAGGACAATGCTCCACGATGGCACCCGGCGCGGCTCGCCGAGGTGCACGCAGCGGAAGTTGAACGGCATTTTGCACCGCTCGGCCCGGATGAATTGACGTTATAGATGAGTGAACCCATTATCACAGAAGAGACGCCGAACGTCGCCAATCAGGCTCACGAACTCGAGCCAGTGCAGGTCGCTCCCGAACGGCGGCGCGGCGAACGCTGGACTGCGCGACTCGTCCTTTTCCTTCGCGTCATGGCCGGGCTATCGATGGCCAAAGGACTTTTCCACTGGGCAGTCGTGCTCGGTGTGGGCGAGGGCGCCGACACGCTGTTTTCACGCCAGACGTTACCGTGGCAGACCGCAACTGTCTTCTTCGCGGTTATCGATCTCCTTGCGGCGGTCGGATTGTGGCTTGCCGCCGCTTGGGGCGCGGTCGTGTGGCTGACCGCATCGGTATCGATGGCGGCGGTCGAGGTATTCTTTCCGCAGGTCTATGGCGGGCGCGTCTCGATTATCGCCGGCGAGTTTGCGCTGATTTGCTGTTATCTTTGGCTCGCAATTTTGTCCGCGCGCGAGCATCCGCAATAACGACGCGCGGCGGCATCGGGAGAAACACATGGCACGGATCGGATTCATCGGGCTTGGTAATATGGGCTTACCGATGGCGCAAAATCTGCTCAAGGCCGGCCATCATGTCGAAGGCGTGGACGTCAATCCCGCCGCGATCGAGAAACTGAAGGGTGCCGGCGGTGCAGTCGCCGAAACCGCGAAGATCGCAGCGGCACGCGGCGACGCCGTCATCACAATGCTGCCGTCCGGAAAGGAGGTGCGTGAGGTTTATCTCGGGGCTGGCGGCATCATCGAGAGCGCTAATGCGGGCACATTGCTGATTGATTCCTCCACCATCGACGTTGAGACCGCGCGTGTCGTAGCCGCTGCCGCCGAGAAGAAGGGCTTACTGATGGTCGATGCGCCGGTCTCGGGTGGGGTCGGTGGCGCGCAAGCGGCAACCCTCACCTTCATGGTCGGCGGCAGCGCACAGGCATTCACACGTGCACAGCCCATTCTCGAAAAAATGGGCAAAACCATCGTGCATGCCGGCGGCGCCGGAAACGGTCAGGCCGCAAAAATTTGCAACAACATGATTCTCGGTATTTCGATGATCGCCGTATCAGAGGCGTTCGTGCTCGCCGAAAAACTTGGTCTCGATCATCAAAAACTGTTCGACATCTCATCAAAATCGTCAGGGCAATGCTGGTCGATGACGACCTATTGCCCGGTGCCGGGGCCGGTACCGACCTCGCCCGCCAATCGCGACTATGCGGCCGGATTCACCGCAGCCATGATGCTCAAGGACTTGCGGCTCTCGCAGGAAGCCGCGCGCGCAGCGAAAGCAAGAACACCGCTCGGGGCCGGCGCCGAGAAGATTTACAGTGATTACGTCGGCAGCGGGGAGGCGGGTCGTGATTTTTCTGGGATCATCCGTTTCATTCGCGGCGGCTGAAATCTGCGCGGTCGCATCTGGTGAACAATGACCTAAATCGTATCGCGAGCCAACAAGGTGAAAAATTTCTCAACCCAAACGATCGCATTTGAATGGCAGTGAATGATTCACCCTGCCGCATAAACCTAATCTTTATTCTACAATTTAAGCCGATCTTCAGCGATCGATTGTATGGTCGCGCGTTGGAAACGGGGAAACAGGGCCCCGGCCAAGCGTAAGTACAAGAACCAGGAAGGCGTCAGTCATGAAAGCCGTTGCCAAGACGGTCGAATCCGCCGAGCATGGCGCACGTTTCGACCACATCCAGCCGCTTTATCTCGAAGCGTTGACCTTGGTCGAGCGGCTGCATCGCCGCCTGCTCGACGTCATCAAAGATGAGTTCGATCGCCGCGGCCGTGCCGATATCAATTCGGTACAGGCGCTGCTGCTGTACAATATCGGTGATAAGGAGCTGACCGCTGGCGAGTTGCGCACGCGCGGTTACTATCTCGGTTCCAACGTCTCCTATAATCTTAAGAAACTCGTCGAGATGGGCTTTCTTGATCATCAGCGCTCGCGTGTCGATCGCCGCTCGGTGCGCATCAAGTTAACCGAGAAGGGGCGCGAGGTTCGCAACGTCGTCGATGCGCTCTATCAGAAACATGTGCGTACGGTGGAACAGGTCGGCGGTATCAGTTCCGACGAGTTCAGTACGCTGAACAAGTCACTGCATCGGCTCGAACGCTTCTGGACCGACCAGATCCTCTATCGCCTTTAATTCCTTTCGTACTACTTCTGTGCCAGTCCTTGAAAGCCCCGGTTCGTGCCGGGGCTTTTTATTTATTCTGCCCGACATATGTTCGCCAAGGGAAGATCATAGACTTTCAGTGAGTGAAAGCGTTGCGTGCTCCCTATAAGTGAGGCCCTTACGGCGGCACGTAAATGACCGTTGCTTTTTCACGAACAGCAGTCAAATTCGTCCGCTGGCAACGAGTCGCGCATGACAAACGAATGTTTTTCATTTAACCGCCGGCTAAACCGGCGCGGCGTGCTGTGTTACCTCGCGCGCGGCGCCACAGGTCTTGGTGGATTGGTCATGGCTGCCCGCGCCGCCGCACAGGATGGTGCATTGCAGACGCTGATCGATCAGAACCAGCGCACTGATTTCGGCCAGGAATTCGACGCAGCCTCGCGCACGATCAAGATGCCCAAAGCATCTTGGCCGACGCTATCACCACAGACTGCGCAGATGACCGAGCAGATTATCCCGCAATACGATGCGATCGTGTCCCGCGGCGGCTGGCCTGCGGTACCGCCCAGCGACCGCCTGCGGCTCGGTAATCGTCATCCGAGCGTCGTGCCCTTGCGCAGGCGGCTGATGGCGGGCGGCGACCTTGACGTCAATGCGGGCGTTTCTGACGTATTCGATTCTTACGTAGAGGCAGGCGTGCGGCGCTTCCAGGCGCGGCACGGCGTCACCGTAGACGGGATCGTGCGCGAGCAGACCTTTAATGCGCTCAATATTCCGGCGCCGGTGCGGCTCAACCAGTTGCGTACCAATGTCGTGCGCCTACGTAGCCTCGGCGGCAATCTCGGCAATCGCTTTGTCGTTTGCAATGTGCCGGCGGCGCAAATCGAGGCCATCGAGAACGGCTTTGCCGTTTCACGGCATACCGGCGTCGTGGGCAAGCGTGACCGGCCATCGCCTGACATTCAGAGCCGTATCGTCGAAGTCAATTTCAATCCGTTTTGGACTGTACCGGTCTCGATCGTACGCAAAGACCTAATCCCAAAAATGCAGACCGAGCCGGATTACCTCACCAAAAACCGCATTCGTATCTTCGATCCGCGTGGCAATGAATTGGCTCCAGCCCAGATCAACTGGTATTCGGACGAAGCCGTCCACTATCAGTTCAAGCAGGATCCCGGTGATTTCAATTCGCTCGGCTCGATCCGCATCAATTTTCCGAGCCCGCACGGCGTCTATATGCACGATACGCCGTTCAAGAACTTATTCGGCGAAGACTTCCGTTTTCATTCGTCTGGCTGCGTGCGCATCCAAAACGTACGCGAATTGGTCGCCTGGCTGCTCAGCGAGACGCCTGGCTGGCCGCGGCAGGAGATTGATCGGGTGATCCGTTCGGGCGACCGCAAGGATGTGCGCCTCGCGAAGCCGGTGCCACTTTATTGGGTTTACGTCACGGCGTGGGCGACGCCGGACGGCGTGGTGCAGTTCCGTGACGATATCTACGACCGTGATGGGCTCGGTTCGGTCGCAACAACGACACGTGGATGACGAAAGACCAAACGTCAGCGCCTGAACAGCGCGAAGTGCTGTTCGAGTTCACCATTATCGGTTCTGCGGTGCGGGTCGCGGCAATTGATGCGGTCACCGGGCTCGAAGTTACGGTCATGGGCCCTGCCAACGCCGCTCGCGCCGACCTCGTCCAACTTGCAACGAACAAGCTGAAATCGCGCCTCGCGGCAGTGACGGATCGCTAGATATTGCGGGGATAAGACCATCGCACCGCAACGCTTGGCGGTCGCGGCGCGATATGCTATCGCCCGTTACATGTGAAACTTGCTTGCTTTTTCGCGCGATCTGGGTTCGCGCCTGGCGAGTCGGGAATGAGGGAAAACGATGTCGGTACCAGACCGCTCCGCGCGTCCGTCGCAGGCTGAAGATTTCTTTACAGCGACGCTCAAAGAAGCCGATCCCGAGATTGCCGATGCAATCCAGCACGAATTATCGCGTCAGCGTAACGAAATCGAACTCATCGCCTCGGAAAACATCGTCAGCCGCGCTGTTCTCGAAGCCCAGGGCTCGGTCATGACCAACAAGTACGCGGAGGGCTATCCGGGCAAACGCTACTACGGCGGGTGTGAATTCGTAGATATCGCCGAAACGCTTGCAATCGATCGCGCAAAGAAGCTGTTCGGCTGCCATTTCGCGAATGTGCAGCCGAATTCCGGCAGCCAAATGAACCAGGCCGTGTTTCTTGCGCTGATGAACCCTGGGGACACCTTCCTGGGGCTCGATCTTGCAGCAGGTGGGCATCTGACGCATGGCTCGCCGGTTAACATGTCCGGCAAATGGTTCAAGGTCGCGCCTTACGGCGTGCGCCGCGACGACCACCATGTCGACATGGACGACGTCGCGCGCATCGCGCGGCGCGCAAAACCAAAGCTCATTATCGCTGGTGGAACCGCCTATTCACGAATTTGGGATTTCAAACGTTTTCGTGAGATTGCCGACGAAGTCAGCGCCACGCTGATGGTGGATATGGCGCATTTTGCTGGCCTTGTTGCCGGCGGCTCGCATCCTTCGCCATTTCCGCACGCCCACGTCGTTACCTCGACAACCCACAAGTCGTTGCGCGGCCCGCGTGGCGGTCTAATTCTCACCAACGACGAGGAAATGGCGAGGAAGATCAATTCAGCGGTGTTTCCCGGCCTGCAGGGCGGTCCACTCATGCATGTCATCGCCGCCAAGGCGGTCGCGTTTGCCGAAGCGCTGCGGCCGGAATTTCGCGTCTATGCTCGCAACGTTGTCGAAAATGCGCGCGCGCTGGCTGAAACACTGCGTGCGTCCGGCTACGAAATTATTTCAGGCGGCACCGATAATCATTTGATGCTCGTCGACCTTCGGGCAAAGCGGCTCAAAGGAAATATCTCGGAAAAAGCACTCGTGCGCGCGGGCATTACCTGCAACAAGAATGGCATTCCCTTTGATCCGGAAAAGCCATTTGTTACATCTGGAATCCGTCTCGGCACTCCGGCCTGTACCACGCGTGGATTCGGTATCGCCGAATTCCGCCAAGTCGGCCTGCTGATTGCCGAGGTTCTCAATGCGATTGCGCAATCAGCCGATGGATCGGCGCCGTTGGTGGAAGCAGCAGTCAAGGAACGCGCCAGGGCGCTTACAAGCCGGTTTCCAATCTATCAGGACTGAGGGATATGCGTTGCCCGAGCTGCGGAAGCCTCGATACTCAGGTCAAGGATTCACGACCAACCGAGGATTCCGCCGCGATCCGCCGCCGCCGCGTCTGTCTGACTTGCAATTTCCGTTTCACCACTTTCGAGCGGGTACAGCTGCGCGAGCTGGTCGTGATCAAGCGCAACGGCCGCCGCGTACCATTTGACCGCGACAAGCTGCTGCGTTCGGTGCAAATCGCGCTACGCAAACGGCCGGTTGAGCCTGAGCGCATCGAGCAAGTGGTATCCAAGATCGTTCGCGAATTGGAAAGCTTGGGCGAGAACGAGGTCTCCTCCGAAGCCATCGGCGAGACCGTCATGGAGCATCTGCGCGGCCTCGACGATGTTGCTTATGTCCGTTTTGCCTCGGTTTATCGCAACTTCCGCGAGCCAAAGGATTTCGAAGCGGCGCTGGCCGAATTGTCGAGCGACGAGGACGAAAAAGCCTCTGCTGGACGAAAATGAGTTCCTTAGTTCCGGTGGCCAATGCGCCAGGGGCCGAGGACGCCCGATTTATGGCGCTCGCGCTGGAACTTGGCCGTCGTGGTCTCGGTCGATCGTGGCCCAACCCAGCGGTTGGCGCGGTGGTTGTCGCAACGGCGGGTAACCACACGCAGATTGTCGGAAGGGGTTGGACACAGCCCGGAGGGCGTCCACACGCGGAAACAGAGGCATTACGGCGCGCCGGACAATTTGCTCGCGGCGGAACGCTCTACGTAACCCTCGAGCCATGTTCGCATCACGGCAAAACGCCGCCCTGCGCCGATACGGTGATCGCGGCCGGTATTTCGCGAGTTGTCTCAGCACTGGTTGATCCTAACCCGAGCGTCGCAGGTGCCGGCCACTGGCGCATGGCGGAACGGGGGATCGTCGTCGATGTCGGGGTGGGCGCGGATGAAGCCCGCCGCGCTCATGCCGGTCACATTCGCCGGATGCGCGACGGGCGTCCCCACGTGACGCTCAAGCTCGCGGTCTCGGCCGACGGCAAGGCAGGGCTCGCCGGCCACCGACCAGCCATGATTACCGGCGAAGCAGCGCGCGAAAGGGTGCAACTCATGCGCGCAATGAACGACGCGGTACTAACAGGCATCGGAACCGTGCATGCAGACGATCCAAAACTCAATTGCCGGTTGAATGGCATGATAAACCGCTCCCCAGTACGTGTCGTCCTCGATAGCGGTTTGAAGCTGCCAGTCAGCAGCCAACTGGCCATGATGGCCCGCAAAATCCCGCTATGGGTGATCACGTCTGTGACGGCACCCGCTATGGCGGAGCAGGCATTACGGGCAAGTGGGGTGGAAGTCATGCGTATCCGTACAGGTGAGGATGGCCTGGATTTGCGGGTGGTAATGCAGCTCCTTGGCGATAGGGGCATCACGCGGGTCATGGTCGAGGCAGGACCGCGCGTTTCCGCGGCTTTTCTCCGAGCAGATCTCGTGGACGAAGCAGTCCTATTCCGTGGTTCGGACAAAATCGGCGCCGATGGCCTCGATGCACTGAACGGAATGCCGCTGACGGCTCTGACGCGATCGCCGAGCTTGAAATCGCTTGGGGTCGAACCGATTGGGGCGGATCAAGTGGAATTATTCGAGCGGGTCTAGGATGTTCACCGGCATTGTTACCGACATAGGTGAGGTCATCGCGGTCGATGATCGCGGCGAAGGATTGCGCCGCGTTCGCATTGGCTGCGCATATCCGCGCGCGTCGATTACATATGGTGCATCAATTTCATGCGCTGGAATTTGTCTGACGGTGGTGGAGACGGGCATGGCCGACGGTCGCGGCTGGTTTGCCGTGGACGCCGCCGCCGAGACATTACGGCTGACAACAGCCCAGCTATGGCAAGTCGGAACACGGCTCAACCT
>JACQTM010000062.1 GCA_016210825.1 Hyphomicrobiales bacterium | reverse complement strand
TTGTGACAGCGCGACCACATTCTTCGCCTTGTTGCGGTAGAGACCGATGGTCTTGATCAGGTCGCGCACCTTTGCTTCCCCGAGCGCCGCCATTTTTTCCGGCGTATCGGCCAGCGCAAACAAAGCGGGGGTTGCCTTGTTGACGCCGGCATCCGTCGCCTGCGCCGAAAGCACCACGGCGACGAGGAGCGTAAAGGGATTGATGTGTTCGAGTTCGCCCTTCGGCGTCGGATTTTTTCCGTGGAAGCGGCGGAAGACGTCCTCAATCTCGGCGGGCTTCAATGCGGTCGAAGCCTCGTGCGCAGCGCTGGCATCGGTCTTCGACCGCGGCTTGCGGCCTTTTGCTGCCTTCGCTGATTTGCCCGCGCGCACTGCTTTCGGTGACGTTCTGGTCGTCATTGCCCCCATATTGCCCCTATATTAGGTGCCATGGCATCGGACAACGACCCGATTAGCGAACCCACATTGTTTTCGGCAGTGCTAACCCCGCATCGTTCGCTTGGGCGGACGGGCTTTTGTATTGTCATGCTCGGCGTGAGCGCTATTAGCTTCGCCGGCGGGGTCGTTTTTTTCCTCGTCGACGCATGGCCGGTCGTCGGCTTTCTCGGTCTTGATGTGGCGCTGGTCTATTGGGCGTTCCGCGCCAATTACCGTGCCGCGGCGGCCTACGAGGAGGTCGTGATTACGCCGAGCGAATTGCGACTGCGAAAGGTCAGCTACCGCGGCGACGTCGCCGAATGGTCGCTCAACCCGCTCTGGGCGCAGCTTGAGCACGAAACCCACGACGAATTCGGCATCGCCAAGCTTTTCCTCGCCGAACGGGGCCGGCGCATCGCGGTTGCGAACTTTCTCGGGCCAACGGAAAAGGAACGTCTCGCCGATGCGCTGCTCGCGGCCCTTGCGGCGGCACGGCGCGGGCCGACCCGCACCGTTGTTCCCTGATCGATGTCAGGAATCGGGTGGTTGGCAAAGCGACACGGCGTTACCTAGAGTGCATGAATATGCACCCGACCATGTTAACGAACGCGCAAACAAGAGACATCACCCCGCTTGCCGCGGCGGCTATTGACTATGACATCGTGCGCCGAGCCATTGCCTATATTTCCGAGCATTGGCGCACCCAGCCGGAAATCGATGCGATCGCCGAGGCCGCGGGTGTGAGCGCGACCGATCTATATCATCTCTTCCGCCGCTGGGCGGGACTAACACCAAAAGCATTCCTGCAGGCGATTACCCTCGATCATGCGCGCCGCATCCTGCGCGATTCGGCAAGCGTGCTCGACGCCGCCTATGAGGTTGGCTTGTCCGGCCCGGGGCGCCTGCACGATCTCTTTGTCACCCACGAGGCGATGTCACCCGGCGAATGGAAGTCGGGCGGCAAAGGGATGACGATCAAATACGGCTTCCATCCTTCGCCATTCGGCCGGGCGTTGGT
Source organism: Hyphomicrobiales bacterium (assembly GCA_016210825.1). GTDB lineage: Bacteria > Pseudomonadota > Alphaproteobacteria > Rhizobiales > Xanthobacteraceae > JACQTM01. The sequence continues at coordinate 3,654 of JACQTM010000062.1, read as the reverse complement.
GATGGCGACCAGCCGCGGTCTGGCGGGGCTCGCATTCGCCGACGCGGGCGAGGAGGCAGCAGCGCTTGCCGACATGCGCTCGCGCTGGCGCAATGCCGATTATGTCGAAGACGACGGAGCAACCGCGCCGCTGGCCCAGCGCATCTTCGACCCGAAACTTTGGCGCAAGGACCGCCCGCTGCGCATCGTCCTTATTGGCACGGACTTCGAGGTCCGGGTGTGGGAGACGCTGCTGCGCATCCCGATGGGTCGCGCCGCGACCTACTCCGACATTGCCGCCAAGGTGTGCACGGTGAAAGCGGCGCGCGCCGTCGGCGCCGCGGTTGGGCGCAATCCGCTGAGCTTCGTCGTCCCTTGCCACCGCGTCGTCGGCAAGAATGGCGATCTGACCGGCTACCATTGGGGGCTAACGCGCAAACGCGCCATGCTTGGCTGGGAGGCCGGGCACGTGCAGCTTGGCGGATAACAGCGGCTTATTGGGATCGGTTGGCGCGCTTTACGGATTTCGCCGCGACCGTTTCGCGGCTGCTGATTTCGAGCGGCTCGCCTTTGAACGCATCGGCCGTCGTCAGCATGGGCGCGCTCGCGCGCGAAAAATCGCCGGCGGCATAGGCTTTCAGCGTCGCCGCATCGAGCCCGTCCATGAAATCGGCGAGTTTCACGTACGTGGCACAGCGCACTTCCGGCAGATCGCAGACCTTGCGCGCGAAGGCCTTGAGCGCCTGGTTATAGACGCCGCCCTGATAGCTCGTGAAATGATGCCCGATATGCAGCGGTGCGCGATTGCCGCTGTAGTTCGCCTTGAAGTAATCGAGATAGGTCTGCAGCATCTGCTCGCGGAATTGCGCGTGATGGCGCGAATTGCTGAACCCCATCGACTGCGCGATGAGGAAATTATAGTCCATCGAAAGCGTCGCGCGCCGCGTGCCGTGGACCGTTAATCCGACGAGATTGAAGCGCCAGATGCCGTCCTTTTTCGCCGGCCATTCGTCGGCATGGGAATCGCCGCTGGTGTCGTAACGGAAACGATTGTCCTGCAGCGCGGTGTAGAGGCCGGGGCTCTTGGCAAGATAAGGCGCGCGAAAACCAACCACCTCGCTCGCGGGAAAATCGAAGCCGCTCGGCAAATCGTTGATTTTTGCGATGTTCGAGAAAATCTCGTTATAGGCGTGGAACTCCTGCGACCATTCCGCCTTCGACCACGCGCGGCCATCGAAATGACCGACTGCATGGGAGGCGATCTCGTGGCCGCGCTTGCGCATGTCGTTGATGTAAGCGATGCGCTGGCGCACGTCGTCCGCCGGACCGCCGAAGTTGATGCTAGAATAACCACGCTGCTGGCGCGGGCCTTGATAGATCTGCCGGCGCTCATTTGCGACAAAATTGGTGCCACTGACGAAGAAGGTGAAATGGACGCGGTCGCCGGCCTTGTTCATCTCCGCCGAGAAATCGCTGAACTCCTTCCAGCGTTCGAGCTCGGTGCAATTGTCGAATGCCATGATGATGAATTGCGGCGGCCGCTCGACGCCCGCGCGCGCCGGCATGCAAACGCCCGCGACAACAAGAGCCGCGCAGCCGGCAACAAAACGCTTCATGACCGAAGCCCCCCGATCTTACGCATTACACCTCGCCGCAAAATCCTAGCGCGGCGGCGGCTTGATCTTCAATCGGTTTGCGGCATTCTCCGCGGAAAAAAACGGACCTACCGTTAACGAATGTTCAGATAATCACGCGGCGAGATCGAGCTTGGATGCCACGGTGGAATCGGCGTTAAGCCGGTAAACCATCGGCACGCCGGTTTCGAGATTGAGCGTTGGGATCGTTTCCGGCGTGTGTCCGTCGAGCACCATAACTAGCGCGCGCAGCGAATTGCCATGCGCCGATACCAGCACGCGCTCACCGCGCAGCACGCGCGGCAAAATTTCGCGTACGTAATAAGGCAAGGCGCGGGCCACGGTGTCTTTCAGGCTTTCGCCGCCGGGCGGCGCCACGTCGTAGGAACGCCGCCACTGGTGCACTTGATCCGTGCCCCATTTCTTGCGCGCGTCGTCCTTGTTGAGCCCGACGAGATCGCCATAGTCGCGCTCGTTGAGCGCCTGGTCCTTGAACACGGGGATGTTCGTCTGTCCCATCTCTTCGAGGATGATGTCGAGGGTGCGTTGCGCGCGCACAAGCACCGAGGTGAAAGCAACGTCGAACTTAATCCCTTGCGCCTTCAAGCGCCGGCCGGCATTGCGCGCTTCGGTGATCCCCTGTTCGGTCAGATCGACGTCCTTCCACCCGGTGAACAGGTTTTTCAGGTTCCACTCACTCTGGCCGTGGCGCACGAGCACGAGAAGGCGGTCGGTCATCGTTTATTTCCTAATTTCCTTCATTCGACATCCGTGACCGTCACCCTGAGGTGCGAGACGGCGAATGCCGCCGAGCCTCGAAGGGTGACAGCCCGCCATCCTTCGAGGGCCGCGGAGTTTACCATCGGGCCACGCTTCGCGCGGACCCGTTGGCGGCCACCTCAGGAAGACGGGTCAACTCAGAAATCGCTCAACCCCAATACATCCATCATCGAATAAAGCCCCGGCTTCTGTCCGCGCGCCCACAATGCCGCCTTCAACGCGCCGCGCGCGAAGATCATGCGATCCTCGGCCTTGTGCGCGAGTTCGAGCCGTTCGGCGGGCCCGGCGAAGATGACGTTGTGCTCGCCCACCACGGTGCCGCCGCGCAACGCCGCAAATCCAATATCGCCCACCTTGCGCACGCCGGTATGGCCATCGCGTGCGCGCACGGAACGTTTGCCAAGATCAACGCCGCGGCCTTCCGCGGCCGCGCGGCCGAGCATCAGCGCGGTACCCGAGGGTGCGTCGATCTTCTTGTTGTGATGCATTTCCATGATCTCGATATCGAACTCATCGTCGAGGGTGCTCGCCACGCGCTTGACCAGGGCGGCGAGCAGGTTGACGCCAAGGCTCATATTGCCGGACTTCACGATGACGGCGCGCTTGGCTGCTTCCGTGATCATCTTTTCGTCTTCGCCCGACAGTCCGGTCGTACCGATGATGTGCACCAGACCCTTCTTCGCCATCAACTCTGAAAAAATTACCGTGGCGGCGGGTATGGTGAAATCGATGAGCCCATCGGCTTTAGCGAGCAGTGGTTCCGGATCGGTGGTTACTGGAATGCCGGTCTTGCCGAGTCCGGCGAGTTCGCCGGCGTCACGGCCAATCACGCCCGCTCCGGACGCCTCCACGGCGCCCGCGAGGACGACACCGTCCATGGCGGCAAGCGCGGCAATCAGCGTGCGCCCCATGCGCCCGCCGGCACCGGCAACCACGAGCCGCATTTCGGCCATTCGTCAATCTCCCGCAACGTGGGCGGGGATATAGCGAGGGCGCGCGGGCTTGTCAGCCGTCCTCATGGCTGCGGGCCGTCATAGCCGCCGATGATAACGAGATCGACCTCGCAGCCGCGCTTGAGATATTGCGAGGCGTCCTGGTATTCCGGCGAGCGGTAGCAGGCGAGCGCCTGGTCGTGGGTCGGGAATTCGATCACCACGTTATGCTTGCGCGAAGCGCCGATGGGACCTTCGTAAGGCCCGCCGCGCACGATGAACTTGCCGCCGAACTTCTTGAACGCCACGGCGTTGCGCTTGCGGTATTC
>JACQTM010000054.1 GCA_016210825.1 Hyphomicrobiales bacterium | reverse complement strand
GGCTTCAAGGGCGCGCTGGTCAACGGTTTTTCGCAAGTGGGCGATAAGGACACCGGCGTCTATTACGACCTGAAGCAATACTGGCCGTTCTGGGAGACCGTGGAGCGGCTCGCCGTCCCCTTCTATCTGCATCCGCGCGTCGCGCTGCCGAGCCAGCAGAAAATCTACGAAGGTCATTCCTGGATGCTCGGCCCGGCCTGGGGCTTCGCGCAGGAAACCGCCGTTCACGCGCTACGGCTGATGGCGAGCGGATTATTCGATCGCTATCCGGGCCTGACCATCATCCTCGGTCACCTGGGCGAAGGCTTGCCCTTCAACATGTACCGGATCGATCATTGCAACAGCTGGGCGAAGACCAAGCATGACTATCCGGCCAAGAAGCGGATCGTCGATTATTTCAACGCGCATTTCTATCTGACGACGTCCGGCAATTTCCGCACCCAGACCCTGCTCAGCGCCATGCTGGAAGTCGGCGCCGATCGCATCATGTTTTCGACCGATTGGCCGTTCGAGGATGTCGCCGCGGCAGCCCAATGGTTCGACAATGCCAGCATCAGCGAGGCGGACCGGATCAAGATTGGGCGCACCAATGCGTTAAAACTGTTCAAGCTGGGAAAGACTTAAAACGGCGGCAGTTCAAATCTTGTAGCGTTCGACGGCGCTCTTGTTCCAGGTAAGCCCGTTGCCCGGCCGCTCCGGGACAATCGCAAAGCCGTCATTGATCTTCAGCGGCTCCTCGACAATGCTGTCCGCCCAATCCATATATTCGAGGAAATGGCAGGTCGGCGTCGCCGCGAGCAGATGCGCGCTTACTTCCGCAAAGAGATGCGATGACATTTCGATGCGGTGCGTAGCGGCAAGTGCAGCAGCGCGCTGCCACCCGGTCACCCCGCCGATGCGTTCGAGATCGGGCATGACGTAATCGGCGGCACCGGCAGCGAGCGCGACCGCCATTGCCGAACTCTCGGAGAAATTCTCGCCGATCTGGATCGGCACCTTCAACTCGCGGACGAGTGTCGCCGCACCGGCGTAGTCGTCATGCCGGATCGGCTCTTCCAGCCAGTAGATATTTTCATTATCGAGTGCGCGCCCGCGATGAAGCGCTTCGGCGAGGCTGAGCACCTGGTTGTAATCGACCATCAGCGCCACGTCGTCGCCGATCCGGCGGCGCACGGTGTGCACAGCGGCGATGTCCTCCTTCAGCGTCGGATAACCGAGCCGCAGCTTGATGGCGCGGAAGCCGCCAACGAGCAGTTTCTCCGCCTCGTCGGCCAATGCCTGGTGCGAGGACATCAGCCCAAGGCCGCAGGAATTATAAGCGGGAATTCGCTTCGGCGATGCGCCAATCAGCGTCGCAAGCGGTACGCCGGCAGCAAGCGCGAGCGCATCCCAGGCGGCAATATCGAAACCGGACATCGCCATGCGCACGATGCCCTGCACGCCGATCAGCGCGAAGCGCTCGGCCAGCTTTGCCCACAGTTCGAGGGGCGCGATTACCTCACCTTTGGTGACGCGCAGCACCTCTTCCAGGATTTTCGCAATCGCAGGCGCTGCATCGCGCAGGTAGCAGAAAAGGTAGGCGTGTCCGGTGATCCCCTCTTCCGTCTCAAGATCGATCAGCAGCAGCGGCGCCTTGACGATAGTTGCCCGGCTCGTCCCGAGTGCATAGGTCATCGGCACTTCGACGCCAGTAGCGCGCAGATTGCGGACGCGGAGCGGCTGATACCGTGTCGCCTGCTGGATCATCGCAAATCGATCCCGTCAGCCGGTTTTGCCGCCTTGGCTGTCCGGCGTCGCGCCGTTGCGGCCAAGCGCTTCGAGGGTCTCCTGACGATTGCGGAGCGCGTCGGTGTAATCCGGCCTGATCGCAAGCGCCTTATCGAAGCAAACCAGCGCCTCGTCATAGCGGCCGAACGCATGGAGCAAGGTTCCTTTGTGGTTAAGCGCTTCCGGGTAATTCGGCGCGAGGGTAAGCGCCCGGTCGAACGATGCGAGCGCTTCGTCATTGCGCTTGAGCTTGGCGAGGGCCAGACCGCGATTACTCCAGGACGTCGGAAATTTTGCATCGATCGCCACGGCTTTATCGAAGGTCGCCATGGCCTGATCGAGCTTGTCTTGCCGCAAAAGGATTCGACCCTTTGCCTCGACCGCCGGCGCAAAATCCGGAGCTCGGGAGATGATCCTGTCCAGCTTGACGTCGGCATCCCCGATCAAACCGATTTCGATGAGAATGTCCGCGGCGTTCTGTAGCGCGCCGAAATGATTCGGCTCGCGCCGAAGAACTTCCTCGAAACCTTCGAGTGCCTCCGCCATCCGATTAAGGCCGAGCAAGACGTTGGCCCGATAGAAAATCGCATTGACGATACCCGGATTGATGGCGATCGCTTTGTCGAGGTTGGCCAGCGCCTCGGTGGCTTGGCCGCGCAGGAACATGACCGTCCCGAGATCGGTGAGCGCTTCGCCGGATTGCGGATTGAGTCTGACCGCATCGTGCAAGAGACGCTCTCCATTCGACAATCTGCCGCTTTGCGCTTCGATGACCCCCAGCATGTGTAAGGCGCCGAAATTCTCTTTGTCGGTCTCCAGAATGGCCTTGCAGGCACGCGCCGCGCCGGCCATATCGCCGATCCGCAGCAGCGCGCCGGCCCGCTCAAGATCTTTCGATTGACTGACCGACGGCATATTCCTGATGCGAGGTTGGATATTGCGCCACGCGGCGAGATGCAATGGCGGATATCGCTATTGCCG
>JACQTM010000053.1 GCA_016210825.1 Hyphomicrobiales bacterium | reverse complement strand
CGTTATCGTCCGGATATTCCAACGCAAGGCGGTTTCAAGCTCCGTCAGGTGGTACATCATGCCGCCGTCGCCGGTGAAACAGATTACCGGCCTGTCGGGGCAGGCGCATTTGACGCCGAGCGCTGCCGGAAAGGCCCAGCCTAACGACCCGGCCGCGCGAAAGTACCGTTGCCCGGATTGCCGCAGGGCCAGCATAGTGCCCGACCATTGCGACGCATAGCCGGTATCCGCGACAACGATGGCGTCCCCAGGTAGCCACTCGCTCAATTCCTTGCAAATTCGCTCTGGTCGAATGGGTAACATGTCCGAGTTCATATTTGTCGCGATATAGTCGCGCCATTCCGCGACGAGCGTTTTCAAGCGCGCGCGCCAAGCCACACGGTCGTTGGTGGACAATGCGTCCGTGAGCTGCTGCACGGCCGTGCGCGGGTCGGCGTGGATTCCGACACTGCCGGCGAAGTTGTGTCCCAGCTCAAGAGGATCGATGTCGATCTGGATCGTAGCTGTGCCTGGGCGCGGCAATGTGAAATTGTTGGTCACCTGGTCGCCAGTATCGCAGCCGACAAAGAGCACGGCATCGGCTTCGGCTAAAAGCTTGTTGGCGCAATGATATGAATATGTGCCGACAATGCCGCCGAACAGCGGATGGTCTTCGATCATGACCGCCTTGGCGTCGAGCGAAGCCAGCACGGGGATCGACGCTTTCTCCGCCAGCGCGCGGACGGCCTCCTCAGCTCTGCTCATGACGACACCCGCGCCCGCGACGAGCACAGGCCGAGCGGCGCCGGCCAAAACGTCTTGTGCGCGCGCGACCTGCCGGTCGTCCGCCACGGGACGCTGGGCCGGCACGCGGCCATACTCCGGCTCGACGATGTCGTCCATCGCCAGCTCAGTGAAATCGGTCACGCTTCCGGTATTGCCCGAGACGTCGAGATGGACCGGCCGGAACGGTCCGGATGCCGCTTCCCGGAAGACCTGCCGCATCAGGCGCGGCAATTGCTCAGGGACGTCAACGCGATAAGATGCCTTGACGAAAGCGCTGAACATCGGCTCGTGCGGAAGCTCCTGGTAAGCGTTGCGGTATTGATTGTTTGCAATGTGGCGGCCGGTGAAGGCGACGATCGGGGTACCGAACAGACGTGCATCCTGCAATCCGGCCGCCAGATTGGCCGCCCCTACCGATTGCGCCATGACCACGGCCACGCGGCCGCTCGCCCGGGCGTAACCGTCGGCCATATAGGCAGCGCCTTTTTCCGAATGCGCGAGAATGCGGCGAATTCCGACAGTGCCGCATTCTGCCAATGTGCGCCGCAGTACGGCATCCATGAAGAATACATGGTCGACGCCATAGGCGTGCAGCGTCTCGGCGATGTAGCGCGAGCCGGTGACGGTGCTATTCCGCTTCGATTTGGACGACAGTTCTGGGATGCTCATTGGTGTAAGCCCCGTCACTTGAAAGCCATCGGAACGACCGGGGCACCGACAGCTCCTTTGACGGGCAACGCGGGCGCGACAAAAAAGAACTCGTAGCGCTTGTCGACCTCGCAGTCTTCCGCCAATTCCTTCAGATAGAAAATCTCACCCATGGTCAGCCCCATATTCGGGATGACCACCCAATGCCAGGGCTGGAAAATTCCCGGGCTGTCATTTGGGCGCACTTCGCAGCCCCAGGTGTCGGTCGCGACCGCCGCCACTTCCTTCCGGTGCAGCCACTCGGCGGTTTCGAACGAGAGGCCCGGAGCGTCGCCGCCGGCATATTGGCCCCACGAACCTTTTTTCAGACAGGCTTCGAGCTGGCCAGTGCGGACGATGAGAAAATCGCCGCGGTGGACGTCGACCTTCTGCTTGGAGGCAGCTTCATCGAGATCGGCTGGCGTGATCGGCGTGCCGTCCGCCAAGGCGTCCACACCCTTCACGCGCGGGATATCGAGAAGCACGCCCCGTCCCGAGGCCTTGCCGCGCGTCTTCTCGATTCCGCATTTGCGCGCCCCCCAAGAATAGACTTCACGCACGTCATAGCCGTTCCACATGCGGTCCTTGTAGAAGATGTGCGAGAGCGCATCCCAGTGCGTCGCGGATTGGAGCGGCATAATGAGCCAGTCATCCGCGCTTCGGATGCCGGTGTCGTCGCGCAGACCAGAATAGGCGTCGGCGCCGTCGTGACGCATCAGGTGAATCGGATTGACGCGTCCTCGCGCGCCGCTCTGCGGGCCATCGGAGCCGAGCGGGATGGCGAGCGGAATCCCATTCCCGCTCTTGACGAGCTTTGCCGCGTCGGCGACGAGTTTCGGCGAAACATAATTGAGCGTCCCGATCTCGTCGTTTTCTCCCCACTTGCCCCAGTTCCTGCATTTCAGCGCCATCGCTTCAATGTCGGCGAGAGTCAGCGGAGTCTTCCGGTTTCGCAGTGGCCCCTGCAAGGCGGCGCTCGGCTTGTACGCAGCCGGACCGACCGGCTCGAGGGCGGATTCATCTGTTGTTGGCGCGCGCATGCTTTCCTCCATCATTCGAATTGTTCCATGAGTGACGCTGCGCCTTTAGGCGCAACGGCACTCCTATGGTGCCGCGACGGCGGTCACTTCGATTTCGAGAAGCGTCTCCCGGAAAGGCGATGCCCCAAGGATCGGAACGACCGAGGTCGGCGGGAAGCGCCGGCCGTAATGCAGAACGGCCATCCGCTCCAGCGCCGGATAATCGCCGACATCGACGAGATAGACGGTCTGATGAGTGACGTCGGCGAAGCTGCAGCCGTAGCTCGCGAGCCCCTCACCGATCAGCTCGTAGACAAACTCCGCTTGCGCCATCAAAGGAATCTCGCTGTGAATTCGGCCGTATTGCAGGTTCTGCAGACCTCCGTTGAGATTCTTCGAGCGATCGACCATTCGCGGCTGGTCGCCGCGCGTGTCGATCGGCACTTCGCCTGCGGCAAAGACGTAAGGCCCGGTGCGGGTTGCTCCGAGATAATAAGGGCCGACACCATGACTGCCGAGACGCACTTCTTTGGTGTAGCCCTGCTTCTCAAATCCCGGGCGCACGGCGACTAGCGAGCATTCGTAGCTCGCCCCTTCGGTACGAAGATTTGAAATCGGCAAGCTCGTGGCGGCCGTTCTTTCTTCGGCCAGGCCGAACAGATTCCGTCGTACCCGCGTCACCGGTACATATTGCTGCATCGAAATGCGCAGCCAGTTGTTCTGATGCAGAATATTTTTGAACGGAACACCAACCGTCGATAGAATTTTGCGAAGATGCCGCCACATCATTAGATGCTCGGCTACATAGGATTCGTCACGTGGATTGACGTAATAATCGGCGGCCAATTCTCGTTCTTTATCGGTGAGTTCGGACAAGTGCTGCACCGGACGGCGCGTCATCAAATCGCAGCCAGAAATGGGCGTCGTGAATAAGAGAGGGCCGGCGATGGTTGCCGTTGGGAACGGGCGATGCAGCGATACGAGCTCCGGGATGGTGACGTGCTTTAGCTCGAAATCACTGGTCTTGCTTAGCGCGACCGCATCAACTTGAATATCGATATCCGGATCTACATTGGGGCCAGTCGCTTCGATCACCGTGGCCGCGGGTAATTGCGATCCGAGCAATTGATGAACAATGCCAATCGCGGAGGCGAGATCGCGCTGGTCTCGCAGGAACATTCTCAGATGCACAAGCCTTTCGAGGGATGATCCCGCCGACTCGAGCGTCGTGCGTAGATTGCTCAGCGCCTGCAGCGTCTGCACGCGGATGCGCGTTTCCGGAACGTCCGAGATCACCATCTCCGACGGGATCGTTGCTATCAGGCTGAATGGCAACTGATCGAGCCGGAACACCAGCACACCGGTTTCCGAGTTGTGCGGCGTCTGGCTGCCGACGAACACGAAATCGCGGCTGACGGCCGACTGCGCGACCATGCTGTCGAGATTGCCGAAGCGGCTGGTGGGAAATTGTATATGCATACCATGCCGTCCTTCACTTAATACGCCGAGATGCCTTCACGTCGCTCCACCCGTTGAGAGCGATCGCAACCGAGATCGTTTTGGAGAAAATGCGCTACGGTCTTCTCCGCGCTCTGCGCCGATGGCTTCACCATCCGTGTCCGGTTTTAGAGCGATCTGCTCGCTGAGATCAGTCGCACCAACACTTCGCGTGACCGTGGCGGAAGTTACTTCCATGACAGGCAGATCCGCGAGAGCATTGACGATGTGGAAAAGGGTCGGGAGTTGTTCCCAGCTCGACGGCGAAAAGCGGAGGGAGCCGCGCCCCTCGAGCTGTTCCTGAATGATGGACTTGTTATTGACGGGGGTCATTGTCGCGTAGGCGACGTCGGTTTCGCCCCACTTTCCGGTGCACGGAATGTACTTGTAATGAAGGAGCGGTAGCGGCGGCGGAGACGGCGACGTTTTCGCGGACCTGAGTTTGTCGATGCGCAGGTCGAAAAATCGATGGCCGAGCCAGCCGGCTTCATGCACGATGCCGCCCGCTATGAAGCGCGGCTCTGCAATGTCCGCGTAGAGCTTGTTGAATCCCAATTCCTCGCGGCCGCTGATAATTGGATCAGCGAGGTTCTCCCACAGCACGGCGAGAAACCATCCCGCGACCGGCCCGGATTTGGAAAGATATTCCGCCGGAAACTTGACCCCAAGCGTGTTGTAGCCGCGCCCCGCGAGCCAGGGCAGTTTGCGCAGTAGCTGGACCTCCACCATGACCACCGCGGGCGGCCGCAGCTTAAAACCGGGCGGCAGCAACGCGGCGATGCGCGGCGCATCGCTCGTGAAACTGACGCTCGTCGTCGTCCGCTCGGGAAGCACAGACCAGTCGAACTGCTCGCCGTCCGGGCCCTGCCGGGGTCCAGGCATGGGTCCGAAATGCACCGGCATACGGTAAAGATTGCGCCGCCGGCCGCCGCTCATCGCAGATCTCCGCCATTATGCGCAGACCAAACGCTTCGCCGGATCGCAACCGCTTCGATCTCGACGAGGAATTCGGGTCGGATCATCTGCGCCTGCACGGCGGAACTCGCCGGCGGCGCATCGCCAAAATATTGCGCGCGGACCTCATTCATCGCGTCGTAATCGGCGATGTTCTTTAGAAAAACGACGAGCTTGACGACGTCCGCCAATGTGGCGTTGTCATGCGCGAGTAGGTGGCGCATGCGCTTGAATATCTGATGGGTCTGCGCACGCACGTCGCCGGCATGCACGGCTTCGCCCTTGTCGTCGATGCTTGCGATACCGGAAACGAAGATCAGCGTCGCCGTTCCGATATCGACGCTGACGCCACGGGAAAATGGCCGCCGGTCCACGGCGTTGGGATGCGCGCCGAGAATACGGCGCGTTAGAGACATCGACGTATTGCTTTCCGGCACGTGCTCACCTTTGTGTCCCGGCCGTAACCGTGGCCGGCTTGCGATCCTTCATTGCCTGCAGGAGACCTTCGTAACGGCGGAGCGTTTTGTGCCCCGCGGCGATGAATTCTTCGAGCAATGGCCGATAGCTCTCGCCTTCCATGGCGCGCAGATTGTCCGCCAATTCGGCGCGCGTCAGCGTGCGCGCGGCATGACCGACATAAAACTTGTCGACATCGGCATGCTTCTCGTAGATTTCGCGCAGAATTTCGTACTTGCGGAAAACGTCGAGGGTATAGAGCCGGTCGCGGCCGACGATGAACTGAATGGGCTGTTCGGCCACCGGACTGTGAATGAGGTCACCAAGAAAGCCGACTTTTCCCTCATTCTCGCTGTCGATGATGAAATACATCTCGTCGCGCGAATGCGCGCGAAACACGTAATGGAAGCGGATATTTGGGTCCTCGACATAACCCTGGTCATAGACCTGCTCGGTCTCGACATAGAAAGGGGTGCCGAGGATCAGGATGCGTCCGTTTTGCGGCGCGTACAGGGGGCCGGACCCTCCCCAAACGCAGACCGGCTTGTAAGGCGAAAAATGTGTAATGTTCTCGAAGTGATCCTCGTCCCAGTGCGTCTGTAGAATATGCGTCACTTTGGCGAGGTCGTCGCATCCGGCCTTTTTCATGCTGGCCGAGATTTCCGGCCACTGCGTCGCCATGCCGGTATCCAGCATCATGTAGCGCGGCCCTTGCGGCGCGTCGTACTCGACCATGCCCACGGTCGCCTTGGCCGCCGCCACGCGCCGGACATTTTTCATTTTCGGAAACTGGTGCACGAACTCGGCGAAATCGCTGCTACCCGGCAGCATCTCGCGCACAGGCCCCCAGCACAGAACGTGAAAGCGCGGTTTCATCCGATGATCCCCTATCGGCTCATCACTGCATGGAATTGGGCAAAAACAGGATGATCTGCGGAAACTGTATGTAGAGGATGAGGACAATGACATCCATGACGATGAAATAGGTGCTGCCGCGGAT